>NZ_JBYHFP010000005.1:0-244188 GCF_057669885.1 Sporosarcina sp. Y1011
ATCTCATTGATGTTTTGCTGTTCAGTTTTCAAGGTTCATTTGGTTCGGAATCATTTACGATTCTCTTTTTTTAAGTTAGCTACTGTTCTTACAGCAACTTTCTTAGTATAGCATTCGCCATTTAGGAAGTCAACAACTATTTCGTTATAACTTTCAAGCGATTTTTACAAATTTGTTTCTAAATAAGTAATATGGAGCGGGTGAAGGGAATCGAACCCTCATCATCAGCTTGGAAGGCTGAGGTTTTACCACTAAACTACACCCGCGTATATAATATTGGCGCATCCGACATACGTTGGATGATAACCATTTCCCTTTTGATAAAACGAACTGTTCATGAGGTAGAGAACTTTTCAACTACGAAAGTGATTTGGTGCGGTAAAGAGGACTTGAACCTCCACGGGGTTAACCCCCACTAGGCCCTCAACCTAGCGCGTCTGCCATTCCGCCACTACCGCGTTGTTTTAGCGACAAACCTTATTATATAGTATACAATTCATTTGTCAACATTTTTTTAAAATGGTGAGCCATGCAGGATTCGAACCTGCGACCCTCTGATTAAAAGTCAGATGCTCTACCAACTGAGCTAATGGCTCTTTATTATATAGAAGAGATATTCTTCTTGCGCTTCACGCAGGTAAAACATTGGCTGGGGTAGCTGGATTCGAACCAACGAGTAACGGAGTCAAAGTCCGTTGCCTTACCGCTTGGCTATACCCCAATGATACCTAATTCAGCAATATAGTTTCACACTGTACAAAACTTCGTATTGTACCTTATGGTTGATTCTTTTCGATACTTCGTATTGAAGTTCTTATGGATAACTCTTTTCAATACTTCGTATTGAAAAGGTTTTGGTGACCCCTACGGGATTCGAACCCGTGATACCGCCGTGAAAGGGCGGTGTCTTAACCGCTTGACCAAGGGGCCATGTTGAATGCTTATATCTTCATGGAGGAAGAATCGTTCTCCATAATGTCTCGGTGTCTTTCCCAACCGACTTTTCCTATTATAAAGAGAGTCATCCATTTCGTCAACACTTATTTATAGATTTGTTTTATGAAATATTAAAAACACGATCAGACCGCAGTTTGCGATGACTGATCGTGTTCTTTTTATACTAAACAGGTTGTATTTCTTCAATTCGCCCTGCACATTTTCCGCATCTGTATTTGGTAACATCCATTCTTCTTTTACGGTTGTAGAGTAACTTACAAGATACACACTTATAGACACGGAGCGAAACTACCTTACGATTCCGTTCAGAAAGTGGTCGGCAAAACCTCGGGGATGATGTGCTTTTCAGCAAATTCCTGAAGTCCACATCACGGTGCCGATAACCTCTTCCTTCTATATGAAGGTGGTAGTGACAAAGCTCATGTTTAATTACACCCACCAGTTCATCTATTCCGTGCTTAACTAAAACTAATGGGTTAATTTCTATGGAATGGTCTGAAAGCATATAACGACCACCGGTTGTTCTTAGCCTTTTGTTAAACCGGGCACTATGAATAAACGGCTTGCCGAACGCTTCATCCGAGACTTTCTCGATATAACTCTGCAGTTCTTCATCCGTCATAGTTACCACCTCCAGTTCCACTATCATTTAGTCGACGGTGGCAACATCGTCAATGAAATACGTCCTTTCCCTTTATCGACGCCTTCTACCCAGACAGTGACGATGTCACCGGAGGCCACAACGTCAAGAGGATGTTTTACAAAGCCTTTTTTTAATTTGGATATATGAACAAGACCGTCTTCCTTAACACCTATATCAACAAAAGCACCAAAATCAACTACATTACGGACTGTTCCTTGCATTTCAAGACCTTCGTATAGATCCTTCATATCGAGGACATCTGCTTTTAAAAGCGGTTGCGGATAATCATCACGTGGATCCCGATTCGGTCTTTGAAGTGTTTCAATAATGTCTTTGAGCGTCACTTCTCCAACATTCAACTTAATCGCTAGGGCTTTACTATCGAGAGCCGACAGCGCATCAGAGGTTTCTTGCTTTCCTAGCAACTTCTTACTTGCTCCTGATTCTTCTAATATTTGTTCGGCTAACTGGTAACTCTCAGGGTGAATACCAGTCGAATCAAACGGATCCTTTGCATCAGGCACTCGCAGGAAACCAATCGCCTGTTCATAAGTCTTCGCGCCAAGGCGTGGTACTTTCTTTAATTGATTGCGTTTCGTAAAGAGACCATTTTCTTCACGTGACTTCACAATATTTTCTGCAACCGTTTTGGATAATCCCGCGACATATTGAAGCAGCGACGAGGAAGCAGTGTTGACATCAACCCCTACCCGGTTCACTGCCGTTTCGACGACAAATGATAATGATTCGGATAGGCGTTTTTTTGCAACGTCATGCTGGTATTGCCCGACACCAACAGAACCCGGATCAATTTTCACTAGTTCCGATAACGGATCCTGTAAGCGTCTCGCTATAGATACCGCACTCCGTTGTTCAACTTGAAGTTCAGGGAATTCGTCCCGTGCTTGAGGTGAAGCTGAATAAACACTTGCGCCTGCTTCATTTACAATTACATACGAAACACCCGCTCGTGCCTCTTTTATACAATCTACTATGAACAGTTCAGACTCACGTGAGGCTGTCCCATTTCCGATTGCGATAATAGTAATCGGATACTTTTTCAATAAATCCAAAATCGTCCGTTTCGATTTTTCTTTTTCCATTTGTGGCTGATGTGGATAAATTACTGATATTTCAAGCAATTTACCTGATTCATCGACAACCGCAAGTTTACACCCTGTACGGAAAGCCGGGTCAAGGCCCAGTACAACCTTCCCTTTCAACGGGGGTTGCAGAAGTAGACTTTTTAGGTTTTCTGAAAATACATGAATTGCCTGTTCTTCAGCCTTTTCTGTCAGTGCCGCCCTGATTTCTCGTTCAATTGAAGGCGCTATCAAACGCTTAAACGCATCCTCTGTCGCTTCTTTTACGTATGGTGCAGATGGCGAATGCGGTTTGCGAATTAACTCACGTTCAAGTCCTCCAGAAATTCTATCGACTGGGAAAAAAATCCCAACGCGTAGCACATCCTCTTTTTCACCGCGGTTTAAAGCCAAAACGCGATGCGGTACAATTTTCTTCAAAGGTTCTTCATATTCATAGTAATTTTCAAAAACATTTCGCTTGTCCTCTGCACCTTTACGTATCGCTGAGACAATCATCCCATCTGACCATGCTAATTTCCGTATGTTTTCGCGTATTCCAGCGTCGTCAGCAAATTGTTCAGCCATAATATCTCGAGCACCAGCAAGCGCATCTTCAACGCTATTGATACCGCTTTCTTCATTGACAAAAGGATTGGCTAGCTGTTCTGGTGATTCTCCTGAAAACTCCAATAGACTTTTCGCTAATGGCTCAAGGCCGCTCTCAATTGCAATCATCGCACGAGTACGTCTTTTTATTTTGTAAGGTCTGTAAAGATCTTCAATTCGTTGTAATACAGTTGCACCTTCAATCGATTTTCTTAATTCCTCGTCCAACTTACCTTGTTCATCGATCAGGCGAATGACTTCTTCTTTTCGTTGTTCAAGCCCTTTAACATAATTGTAAGCATCCTCAACCGCTTTAATCTGTACTTCATCCAGCGAACCAGTTTCTTCTTTCCGGTACCTTGCAATGAAGGGGACAGTGTTTCCTTGGTCAAGTAATGCAATAACCTTTTCAGTTTGATGTATACTGACGGCCGCTTTACCAGCTGTAGCCTCAACAATATGCCTCATCAATAAATTCACCCTTTCTTTACTTTCTTAATTTTACCAGAACTGCATCATGAGTGCCTAATTAAAGAAAAGCACGCACAAAAAAACCTACTTCTGTTTTATAGAAGTAGGCTGCCTGCTATAAATGTGGCATCGTCACCGTGTTCAATCGATTGGAGCACGTTTTGGTATAATTCATAAGGTCCAGAACTTTCCTTTAATGTTGCTTTCGGACTTCTCAGTATGACACCGTCCGAATGGAGAAAGAATAAATCTCCTCTCTCATAGTCATATTGTTGTGTCTTTAACTTTTGTGGTCTACCCGATAAATAACCCATTACAGGCAAAGGATAAATCATCTTATCACAATCATGCAGCATATAAAAACGTACATTTCCTACACAGCTATACTGAATCGTTTTTTGTTTATAATCTACTTTGACAATAGCCACAGCTGCTCCACGTTTTTGCACCATATGCTCATTGCAGCGGCTAAGTAATTCATCAATTGACTCATGATGATACTCTTTCAATACTGTAGGAATGATTTGCGATGATTGACGCGCAATTGGTCCGTTCCCAAGTCCATCAGCAATTGCACAGATGAAATAACCTTCCTCTTCATGGATGAAATACGTGTCCCCACATTCTCGATTCCCAAACTTCGCCTCTTGGTAAACATATGCTTCGACATGATCCGTTAAGATTGAATCCACTACGATACACCGCCAGCCGCCAATATTGCTTCCTGCAACTTTTTAATTGCTTTTCGTTGTAATCTTGAAACGTGCATTTGAGAGATTCCGAGTAGCTCTCCCGCTTCTTTTTGGCTTAGTTGGTCAATATATGTATACTGAATAATTTGCTTTTCACGTTCAGACAACACATTTAGAGCATTAGCAACAACCATGCGTTGATCTGTTTTCTCAAAACCATCATCATTTTCCCCGATAATATCAAATAGAGTAACCGTGCCACCTTCAGAATCTGCTTCTAGGGTATGGTCCATAGAGAGAGCTTGATAACTTCTTCCCATTTCCATTGCTTCAAGAACCAGTTCTTCATCCACATCTAGGTAATCCGCAATTTCACTGACCAGGGGCGAACGTTGCATTTCTATTGTTAACGTCTCAACTGCTGCTTTAATTTTCGGTCCGAGTTCTTTTATACGTCTTGGGACATGTATTGCCCATGTTTTATCACGTAAGAAACGTTTGATTTCACCGATAATTGTCGGCACTGCGAACGCTTCGAAACTTCGGCCAAATTCGGGATTATAGCGACGTATCGCTCCAAGGAGACCTAGCATACCTACTTGTGCTATATCTTCGTGAAAAGGCTTGCCATTCGAATACTTTCGGGCTAACGATTGAACGAGACGTTCATAGTGTAATACTAATTTCGTCTGTGCTTCATCGTCATTCGTCTCCTGGTATTGTTTTATCCATTGAAGGACTTCCACCTTCGTTCCAGTTTCACGAGGAGAAGGCTCTTCCACAATAGGTTCTACGATAGACTTTTCCTTCTCTTCAGATTCACGAGGTGATTGTTCGTTCGACATCCTCATCGCCCCGCTCTCCACCTAGGTATTTAGTCATAAAGACCGTTACACCCTCTTCATGATGTACTTTCACATCATCCATAAGCGTTTCCATAAGGTAAAGGCCCAATCCTCCTTCCCGAAGAAACTGTACCTCCTCCTGTTCATTATATGGTCCTACACTTTTTTTCGTATCTTCGAAATTAAAGCTTTTTCCGTGATCCGCTACCATGATTTCTATTTTGTCCGCAAAAAGTGCACAGCCAACCACCACTTCGCCGTCATCGTTTTCTTTATATGCATGTTGGACAGCATTTGTAATCGCTTCACTCGACGCTATTTTTAAGTCTTCGATTTCATCATATGTAAAACCAAGTCGACTAGCGAGACCTGAAATCGCGAGACGTGCTACACCAACATATTGAGCTTTTGCGGGAACTCGAATTTCAATGTAATCATACGGTTGCATCTACGTCCCCACTTTCTTCCATTTCAATATCCATAACTTCTCCCAAGCCAGTTATATCAAAAAGTTTTTTCAAACGTGTGTTAACGCCAACAATTTTCACGTGTCCTCCATTGGCCTTGACAGCTTTATAAAAACCAACAAAAACACCCAATCCTGTACTATCCATATAATTAACTTCAGTCAAATCTAATTCCGCTTGCATCCCATTTATTTTTTCAACAGTTGCAAGACGTTCTCTTAACATTGGTGCTGTGAAGGCGTCAATCTCCCCCACAATTTTGAAACGCTGAACATTATTCTCTTCTAACAACTCAACTTGCAAATCCATATTTCCACCCCAAATTTCTCTGTTTTTATGATAACGCATACTATAAATTAGGGTACCCTTTATTGCAAAACTTAAACCTTTTCAATCTCTTTCTTAAAAATGACGAGAGTAAAATCATCACGTAAATGAAAGTCTTGAAGATAGGCCAGTTTTTGGTATACCGTATCGGCTATTTTTTGCGCGGATTCATCTTTCACTTCCAGCATAATATTTTTAATCACTTCATCATCAATGAAACCTGTTTCGGTTCGGACCTCAGTCACACCATCCGTCATCATCGCGATAAAGTCGCCCTCTTCCAAGATAATGGAATGCTCTTCATAAACAACATTCGGATGAACACCAAGCAATAGTCCTTTTGCGTTTAGTTCTGTAAATGTACCCGTGGATGCTCTATACATAATGGCGGGTTCGTGTCCCGCAGATCCGTATGAGAAACTTGAATCTCTCGCATCGTACTTTCCGTAAAACATAGAAATAAACATCGAATCATCGACACTTTTTTCAACGATCCTATTTACGATATCAAGGACATGGCGCGGACTTGTGTTTTCGTTTTGCAAACTGTCCATTCCAAATTTAATCATGGACATACAAAGTGCTGCCGGAATCCCTTTACCTATAACATCAGCCACAGCTACGCTTGCTTCAAAACTAGTGTCATTGAGAAAATAAATATAATCGCCACTCATTTGTTTTGCGGATTCCGTTACAAGCCCGATATCAAGTTCTTTGAAGTCTGGTTTTCTGGTTTTCAGCAACGTATCTTGCACTCTAACGGCTAGGTTCATTTCCATTTGGAGTTCTTCCTGCTTTCGAATAAGGCTCTGATGTTCTTGTAGAGCAAGCCCATAGTGAATCATCATCTCTATCAGAAAGTCAAACGAATAATTCAGCTCATCCGACATAGTAGGAAGGACTTCTGTCAGTGCCGTTTTATGAATACTAATCACTTCTTCTGGCGAAATTTCTTTCTCGATGAATTGCCTGCTAAACTGCTGTCCTATATAAAGTTCCTCTTCGTTTTGTCCATCTAAGTATTTCTGCAATATTTGTTTGTACTGCTTTGAAACTTCCTTAGGCATCCATCATCATCTCCTCAGCGAAGCCATTTTGTGGCGGTGATTATCGTACCCACCCCCAGCTCCGTTTCCACTTTGAATTCATCCATGAGCCTTTTCACACCTGGCATTCCTGCACCAAGTCCTCCAGAAGTTGAAAAACCATCTTCCATCACTTTACGCATATCCGGAATCCCCGGACCGTCATCAGATGCAATAATTGTAATCCCGTAGATGTCATTCTCAGAAAGTCTTTTAATTTCAATTTTCCCTTTTCCAGCATATAAATAGATATTACGCGCCAATTCGCTTATAGCCGTTGTAATTCTCGCCTGATCGACCGTTCCAAAACCAGACTTCTTCGCTTCATTCCGGCCCAGCTGTCGGGCGGCAACAATGTCCCACTCCGTGTATATATCTACAGAAGACCAGTACTCCATGGTTAGGCCTCCAATTCTTTACGAAGTTTATCCAATCCGTTTTCGAGATCGAGTGCCGTCATAACGTTTTCCAGACGGATGCCTAATTCTATAAGCGTAATCGCTACTGCCGGTTGGATTCCTGTAATCACAACTTTAGCCCCCATCAACCCTGACATGCTGATGACATCACCCAAGACTTTTGCAATAAAAGAATCTATAAAATCAATAGGTGTCAAATCGATAACAACACCTCTAGCCGTCGTTTCATGCATTTTTTTCAAAAGGTCTTCTTGGAACTGAAGTGCAGTATGATCGTCAAGCTCCCACTGAACAGAGACAATTAAAGTATCACCCAGTTTTAAAATTGGTATTCGCATATTCATGAATTATCAACCTCCACGATTGTTCGGTTTGTAAGTCCAAGAGCCTTCTGCATTCCACGCTGTAATGTACTAGTCGTCGTAAAGTCATTGAGATTTATGCCAAGTGTAACGATGGTTTGAGCGATTTCCGGACGAATTCCTACTAGCATACATTTCGCTCCGACAAGTCGCACTGCATCTGCAGCTTGAATGATGTGATGGGCAACCATCGTATCTACAACGGGGACGCCAGTAATATCAAGAAGAACAACTTCAGCTCGCTGTTTCACTACACCTTCAAGTAGATTTTCCATAATTAGCTTGGCACGTTCTGTATCGATTGTTCCGACAAGCGGCATGACAGAAATTTTGTTGAAAACCGGTATCAAGGATGCAGATAGTTCCTGCAATGCGATTTTTTGCAAACTGACTGTCCGTTCCCATTCTGCCGAATAGGCTTCAATGATACTTTCACGGAGAGGCATAATCCAGTTATCAAAGATAGTTATATAAGCTCTGAGATTACTAGCATCAATAATCCCTTTTTCTTCCAATAGTTTAAATACGACCTGTGAGAAATTATCGATTGCTTTATTAACAAATTTGATGGACCATCCAAACCGAACGACCTTTTCTGTAAATTCGTTCAACTTTTCTGAATGAATAACATTCGTTTCATAAATATTCGATGTCATTAATGCAGCAAATTCACTACTTGTCTTCTCTACAAGCTTGGTAGGCATGAAATGGAAGAACTTTTCTCCCTTTTCATCCTTCATAAGCTCTTTCCATCTTTCAATTATCTCTATGATATTCTGATCAATACCTTTTACCATTCTAATATTCATAAGTGTTTCGATAAGCCTCCTTTTGAATTGAAAATCATCGTATCCTCATTGTATCGAAAAAGCGGACGCAATACACTTTTTTGTCGACATACATGCTTCTAAATATGAATTAATCGAAAAAGACACCACGGAAATATCTCCCATGATGTCCCTTATATGTATGCTCAGAATTTGATTAGACCGAAACTTACTTCTAGCGCTTCATCGACCTGTTCCATCAAAAATTCATCTAGGTGTGTAATCTTATCGGTAAGCCTCGACTTGTCGATCGTGCGGACTTGTTCGAGCAGAATAACCGAATCCCGCTCGAAACCATATCGCACCGCATCGATTTCAACATGTGTAGGCAATTTCGCTTTTTGAATTTGCGCAGTGATTGCCGCAATAATGACTGTCGGGCTAAACCGGTTACCTATGTCATTCTGTATGACAAGAACCGGTCTCGTACCTCCCTGTTCAGAACCGACGACAGGCGACAGATCTGCAAAAAAGACGTCTCCACGTTTTATTGCCAACTTTTCATCCTCCGCTTACGAGACGTTCCACCGTATGCTGGGCTTCAAATTCCACATGCAAGCATTCCGTGGCGATTTTAAGGTTGATTTGCGACATTTCGAGATAACCGTTCATCATCTCTTCTCTGATTGTATCCGATTCATAGTCGGTTACATATCGCTTTGTCGAAATATAAACTGAATCTCCACGGTCCAGCTCTTGATGGACGACCGTATGTTCATTTTCGTTCAGCATCCGTTTCGGAATTTCAACAATAACTTCTTTTATGTTTTTATTTGCACACAACTTCAGCACCTCCGACAAAACCGTTCCTAATCTCAATACTAGTCCATCTTACCATTGAATACCGACAATGAGAAGACATAGAAGGAACTTTATTGACAGGATTCTGCAAAAGTGCTAGTTTATTTTGTCGAAAGTACGGATATTATACATACTGCCCATCTTTTCCTGTATATATTCTCGGCACTCGTTTGGCGATGGTTACTGCAATTTCGTACGGAATCGTTCCAAGTCGTTCCGCCCACTCTTCCATCGTAATTTCTTCTTCCCCTTGACGACCAATCAGCACTACTTTTTCCCCAATTGGTAATTCTCGCGAAAGTTTCACCATGCATTGGTCCATACAGATCGTTCCAACAATCGGCATTCGCTCACCACCAATAAGAACTTCCTGTCCACGTAGCCCTCGCTTTAAACCGTCTGCATAACCGATAGGAATTGTGCCAATCCATTCATTTTTAGAAGTTTCATATGTCCCACCGTAACTGATTCGATTGCCAGCCTCCAACAACTTCACATAGGCAAGTTCACTTTCAAGTTGGAATGCTTTTTCGAGTTGAAACGGCAATTTCCCTCCTACGTATTCTGAAGGTGCAATCCCGTATAGTCCGATTCCGAAACGGACTGCGTCGAGAGCATATTCAGGATAGAGAAGGGTTGCCGCGCTGTTTGATGCGTGAATGAGCCGAGGTTTTTTCGGCAATGTATTTACAAGCTGCATGAATGTCGCAAACTGCTCTTGTGTGCGGTCTGGATCTTTTTCATCTGCACAAGCAAAATGAGTAAAGATGCCATCCATAAGCACAAATTCAGATTTATCGACAATCTCAACAAGGGATTGGAGCTCACCTGTATCTCTTAATCCTATTCTTCCCATTCCGCTATCAATTTTTACATGAATTTTCAACGGTTGCACTAATGTTGCACTAACCCCTAATGCCGCCTGTAACCATTCAGCACTAGATACTGTAATTACAATTCCTAGCTTAGCTGCTTTTTCAGCAAACGCAAGCGGAGACGGCCCCATGACGAGGATGTCCCCGCTAATACCCGCCACTCGGAGTCGTACCGCCTCGTCCGGTGTTGCAACCGAAACCATTTGTGCACCTGCTTCAAAAGCTGCTTTTGCAACTTCCACTTCCCCGTGGCCGTATCCGTCCGCTTTCACAACCGCAATTATTGCAGTCTTGCTCCCCAAAAAGTTCTTTAAATTTCTGACGTTATCCCGAATAGCATCAAGATTGACGAGCGCTTGCGTCGGACGATAGTGAATAGAGTTTTCCAAAGCAATCCCTCTTTTATATTGTAATACTCTCTATTATCGATCCTCTGCACATTCTACGTCAACTAAAGTTATTTTTCACTTTCCGCCATCATCGATCCGGCTACTTCAATCATTTCTTCTGGCGTTAATGTTTCGGATGCGATAAAGAATGAAACTCCTTCACTTTCCCAACGAATCGATTTGTCTGCTAGAGCTGCAACTGTGAATCCAAGATCTACAGGATCACCTTCAATAGATACTGGCATTTTCGTGTCTGGTCGAACTGCCGGCTCTTGAATAATGATGAATTCTTTATCTCCACCATAAGTCATGAATGAACGTGTGCCACTTTCTGTTTCCACACTTTTTTCATCGACAAGATTGCCTTCCGCCCAAGTGACTGATGGATAGTACGTGGCGAGTCCTGTCTTTTCATCTTCTGTAGACTCAGTCTCTTTACCAGTATTCGTGTCATCCATATCTACTGCATAGTCTGCAGCTTTCCGCTCTACACCAAGAGTAATCTTTTTAAATGAAATGCGAATTTTCTCAACCTTATTTTCATCCAGTACGGAAACATACGTTGGTAGTAATGTCTTTTTGTCAATATGAATCTGTTGAGTCGGCAAAACCTTCTTATGATTGTTTCTTGTGGCAGTTTCAAAGACATATGTTTTGTCTTTTTCCGTCATAGTTGCATTTTTATCCGCTTTAATATCATCTGACAGAGCGCCAATCAAGTATGCCTGGCTATTTTGCGCTGGCCAATCACTTTGAAACTTATACGTCTTACCAAGCGATGGCGTAACAACATAAACGCCTTCTTTATTGCGCACAATCATCTGAGAGTCCTTGCTTCCAGCCTGTGTTACGTTAACACGATAAAAGGCAGGTTTTGTATGCCAGACAGCAACATCGTATAAACGCGGTTCTGCTCCAGTCTTAATCTCCATCGTTGCTTGCAAATCATACCCTTTCGTATCATTCCACTTCCCACTGAGCTTCTTCATGACATCCTCTTTTGACGGCGCCCCACATGCCGCGAGGATTACCATGACCGCAACTAACAAAAAAACAAATATCCGGCTACGCATACAGTTCATCCTTTCTCATTTCAATCGGGTAGGTCATCTTATGAGGAAGGACGAACAATTATGCAAGAAGGATTACTTGAGCTGCAGCAACAGTTCGTGTGTGAGTGATGGATATTAAGCCATTTACTGCAATTCCTTTAAAAAATAAATTCGGTTTCCCACTTTGTTCAGACAATATACTAATGTCTGTGAAATTGCACTGCGTACCAATTCCTGTCCCCTTCGCTTTAGCAAATGCTTCTTTTCCTGCAAATCGTCCCGCTAAGAATTCCGTCCTGCGGTGGCTTGTGTGTTTTTCGTAAATGACTAACTCTTCCTTCGTTAAAATGCGCATACGGAACTTCGATGATCTATTATCTAACACGGAAATTCTTTCTAACTCAACAATATCAAGCCCAATTCCTTCAATCAATCGAACTCCTCCTTTCCAACCTGACAAGAAAATATGTATAATGAAATTATAGACTGAGGTGAATAGATGTTTAGCCGTACAGAAAGCTTTTCGCAATATATCCGCCTATATCCGGTGGTGACGTTTTTCCTTGCTGTAAATATCCTAATTTACGTAGTGACAATTCTACCATTCATCGGGGATCCTGTTTTTGAAGCGGGCGTGGGCGTCAACTATCTTATCTCCGACGGGGAATGGTGGAGACTTGTTACTCCGATGTTCCTTCACGGTGGTATTATGCACTTGCTGTTCAATATGTTCTCTCTCTTCATCTTCGGACCCGAACTTGAGAAGATCGCAGGCAAGGCACGTTTCTTAACAATTTATCTGCTCTCGGGCATGTTCGCAAACATAGCAACATTTTTCCTGCAGCCCCCCGAATATGCAAGCGTAGGAGCCAGTGGAGCAATTTTCGGGATTCTAGGAGCGTTTGGTGCACTGGTTTATTACACAAAGCGCATCCTTCCACAATTAAGACAGATCATCCTGCCGATTATCGTAGTCAGTATAGTAATGACTTTCATCCAATCCAACATTAACACAACTGCACATATAGCAGGCTTAGCAGTCGGTTTTTTAATCGGCCTTAGTTACTTCCACCCAAAACGTATTGGTAGTTGGAATAAGAGAAAGAGAACAAGATAAGAGAGCAGATTACTTCTGCTCTCTTTTCTCATACCATAACAGGATTTTCTCCGCTTCAGACTCATCCATATGATGCACTTGTGCATTAAAAATACTCATACCTGATTTTACGTTTGCAACTAAAGTTGCCACACCCTTGCGCTTATGAAAGTAGTTTTGTTTCATTTCCATTGATTGAATTCTTTTTCTCACCAAGTAAGCGGTTTGTAAACTGAAGTTCCTAAATCGCATTGTTAGCTGATTATCCGTTATTTCAAAAGCAGCTGAACGGTGCTGCCATAATCCAAAGAGAATAATAACTGGAACGATGAGAAGTGATAGTAGGCCATACGGATAGAAAAAGTATATAACTGTCCCAATCGTAGGGATCATCCAAATGAAATCAATCCGATAGAAAAACCGTTTTCCACGCGCTGGCAATTTCTTCTTCGGCTCTTCTAGTACAAGGTCCGGGAAGATTTCTTTTAAAGGCCCATAGATATCCGTTTTTTTCACAAGAGGAAACAAATTGATTTTTGCCCCTTCTGCCCCTCCTCCACCCGCACTATCTATAGCAACCGATGCATAACCGAATACTTGGCGAAACGGATTTTCAATGATACGTACACTTTGAACTCTTTTCAGTGGCACAGTCATACGTTTCTTCTCAAGAAGGCCCCTCGTAATTACTATGTCCTCCGATTCAAGCGTTACGGCAAAACCGTAATACGCCAGGAATGTCATAGCGACAGATATCCCCCAAACTAAAACAAAACCTAGTAGCACCGCTATGCCAACGATGAGCAGACCGAATTTGATGAAGCCTGAAATCTCTTCAAACATCCAGTCATAAGGAATCATTTCTCCAAACTGCGATAAAAATACGCCTACACCTGAAAAAATGATACCTATCCCGCCAGATGTTGTCGCGAGAATAAGCAGATCTTTTGGTTTCATCACAAAAACTGATTTTGACTGTTCCACCGCTTCTACATCCACCAAATCCCCTTCGCCTAGGGATGAGATCGTTTTCCTACCTGCTTTCGCTTTTGCTATTTCAGCTTCAATGCGATTTGCCGCTTCCTTTGTAACAGCAGTAAGTTCAACTTCCGCCGTTTTAGGAGAAGAGCTGCCCGCCGTTTCCACTTTCACTTTAACTAGCTTGAAAGGTCGATGCAGAATGCCTTCGTTGTAATCAAGGCTTTGAATACGATCGAAAGGTATGTATCGTTTCTTTTTTACAAATAGACCATATTCAATACGAAGCTCATTGTCTTCAAACCAATATTCGAAACGCTTCCACTTAATAATGCCCGCGACGAAAAATGAGATCATAAGTACACCAAAGATAATGAAAGATAAATAATCTAGATACCACTTTCCCGAACCAACATTATTCAATCCGTTCGCGAAAACGATGATAATAATAGGTAGAATTGCTTCTTTTGCTGTTTTTAACACTTCTATAATAGCTGTTATCCAATGCAATTTATAACGCGTTTCAGACATCATCTTCCGCCACCCTCGCAAGCACGGATATTCTGCTACGTAGCTCATCCGCTTCTTCCATGACAAGAGCTGGGATGGTGTGATTTGTAGCAGCTGTTGAAATCGTAATTTCCGCTAAGTTATATTTCCGAAGGATTGGACCTTGCGCTGTGTCTACATGTTGCACGCGGACCATTGGAATCAATGTCCGTTTAACGATGAAGATACCACGTTGCAACTCGATTTCCGATTCCCGCACTTCATAACGCCAACGCATCCATCGCACCTTCGGAAATAAGTAGATAAATAAATAAGCAAATAGAACAATCACAATGGCTGCAATTGCATAAATCCACCACGGTCCTTCAAATATGTAAGCCAATACCCCTGCTCCAATACCCAACAGCACTAGAATTCCCGTTTGCATAATGCCATATAATCTCCATACCTTCAATCCTTTTTCCGAAATTCGGTTCACTGGTTGTGCCCTCACATCAAACACCTCTTTCCTTCTACTTATTCTATACGATTGGAAACCTTAAATGTTTCATTTCATTGAGTAATTCAATAATTGAGCAATAAAAAACCGGGTATGCGCTAATTGCGCTACCCGGATTTTGTTACAGTTACGTATTAACGATCTGATTTCGTGTTGCGTGAACGACTGCTGTCTCTTCTAGCTCCGTCACGACTTCCACTAGGTGCGTTACCGCCACTTCCACCGCTACGACGAGCTCCGCCGCCACCGTATCCACGACCGCCACCACTAGTTGAACGACCACCGCTACGATTTCCTTTGTAGCCGCCACCACCGCCGCGAGAATTTCCGCGTGAAGGTAATGGACGCTCTTCAGAAATAGATACAGGTGTATCATTCGGTTCGCGTGTTAATGAACGAAGTGCTGCTGCAACTAGATCTTTAGCTTCGAATTTCTCAAGCAAATCAGCTGCAAGATGCGTATAATCACTCAATTCGTTTTTAGTAACAATTTCAGTAAGTTGTTCCACAGCCACACGTTGCTGACCAAGAATTGCTTCGTCAGAAGATGGTGGATTCAATGGAGTCATTTGTTTTTTAGTTGTTTCTTCTACAATACGAAGGTAACCCATTTCACGTGGTGTTACAAATGTAATTGCCACTCCACTTTTACCTGCGCGTCCTGTACGACCGATACGGTGAACATAGCTTTCAGGATCTTGTGGAATATCGAAGTTATAAACGTGTGTTACGCCTGAAATATCAAGTCCACGCGCCGCAACGTCAGTTGCAACTAGAATATCAACTTTACCTTCTTTGAATTGCTTAAGGACTGACATCCGTTTTGCTTGAGTCAAGTCGCCATGAATTCCTTCAGCAATGTATCCACGGATACTTAGTGCTTGTGATAATTCGTCAACGCGACGTTTTGTACGACCAAAGATGATTGCAAGTTCAGGTTGTTGAACGTTAAGCAAACGAGATAGAATATCGAATTTTTCACGTTCCTGTGATTTCACGAAGAACTGTTCGATATTTTCAACTGTCATTTCTTTAGACTTGATTTTAACCATTTCCGGGTTTTTCATGAACGTTTCTGCAATTTTGCGGATTGGTCCAGGCATAGTAGCCGAGAATAAAAGCGTTTGACGCTCAGATGGCACGCTAGCAAGAATCGTGTTGATATCTTCGATGAAGCCCATGTTCAACATTTCATCTGCTTCGTCAAGTACAAGTGTTTGTACACCGTCAAGTTTCAAAGTTTTACGTTTAATATGGTCAAGAATACGTCCTGGCGTACCAACAATGATTTGTGGATTATTACGCAATGCGCGGATTTGACGCCCGATTTCTTGTCCACCGTAAACGGAAAGAATTCGTACACGTTTGTCAGCACCAATTCTTGCGATCTCTTCAGAAACCTGAATAGCTAATTCGCGAGTTGGAGCAATTACAAGTGCTTGTACTGCTGTGTTTTTAGTATCTACTTTTTCAATGATCGGAATACCGAATGCAGCTGTTTTACCAGTACCAGTTTGTGCTTGACCGATAACGTCGCGGCCTTCCATACCAAAACGGACAGTACCTTCTTGGATTGGAGTTGCTTCTTCAAACCCCATTTTAGATAGTGCGCGTTGTGTTGATTCACTGATGTTTAATTCTGAAAAATTAGTCAAACTTATCAATCTCCTTTGTTTTTTCATTTGACAATTGGTTACATTTGCAAATGAAGGCACGGCAAATTCGAGCCTGTTAAAAGGGAACGTTTCCGATATTTTGCATTCTCTAATGTATAAGTAGAGGTTATGGTTGAAAAGGAAAGCCCGGTCTTTGCCGAGCGGTTCGATCAACGGACAAATCATCCGATTTATATGAGCAAACCGTTAAATTCAAAAAAAAGTACTCTTCACTTACTGAAGAGTGCTACGTAAATGTATCCAATGTTCATCACATTGTACCACGGGTAAGCGTCATTCGCAATCAAAGTGCTTAATATAGTAATAATCAGTTTACTACCTGAAAAGCGTAGGCGCCTGTTCAGGGGCGACAGGCATAAGGCGGATTGGCGACGCGGTGCTTTTCCGCACAGCCAATTTGACTTATGACCCGAGCCCCTAGGCGCTGAAGCTAGACACGAAAAGCGGAAGCGGCCGTTTTAAGGAACGCAGCCTAAGTTCGCCACTTCCTGTGGCAATAAGGAAGGATGCAGTTCAATCCTTCCCCGCTGCATAACATGCGTCCCCGCGACAGGCATAAGGCAGGCTGGTGGAGCGGCGTCCTTTGCCGCATAACCAAACTGACTTATGACCCGAGCATCTGGCCGCTGAAGCTAGACACGAAAAGCGTAGGCGCCTGAATAAAGGAACGCAGCATAAGGCGGATTGGCGACGCGGTGCTTTCCCGCACAGCCAATTTGACTTATGACCCGAGCCCCTAGGCGCTGAAGCTAGACACGAAAAGCGGAAGCGGCCGTTTTAAGGAACGCAGCCTAAGTTCGCCACTTCCTGTGGCAATAAAGAGGGATGAAATTCAATCCCTCTCCGCTGGATGACTTGAAGTGAATGCCACTTCTTGCCATTCATTCCTAAACCGAAGCTCACCAAGTATCTGGCCGCCAAAACTAGCCATCATCACGCATAAACCGAAGCACTTCATTGAACCAATTGTCACAGTCATCGCTGTAACAGATATGATGCTTCCCGAGAGGTGATTTTATGTATTCCTTTTTTTTGGAGCCCAGTTTTTTTAGCAAATGCTCGGCAGTTCCAGCGGGAACAATCCCGTCTCTGCCACCTTGAACGATACAAACAGGTATTTTTATCAAATGGTAATAGGGCTTAACAATTTTCACCACTCGCAAAAATTCGAATGTCGCCCGCAGTGGCGTATGTGCCAATTTATAATCATAAATATGATAAAACGTATTCGGCGGAAATCTTTTTGTAATCGGTTTCGCTAACATGATTCCCAAATCTTTTATTAAGATACGCGGACTTATATACTTTGCAGCCGCACTTAACAAGACAAGTTTGTCAATTTTATAGCGAAGTGCCAAATACATAGCGATAAGTCCACCCATAGAAAAGCCGACCACAATCACTCGGTCGACTTCTTTTTGCAGCTTTTTAAATGCTATTTCTGCTTCCATCAACCAGGAATCAGCAGATGAATTTCTGAGATTCAGCATAATTCCGTGGCCCGGAAGTGTCGGTACAGACATTTCCCAGTCCGTTTTCCTTTTTAGAAAACGTACAAACGGCCGAACTTCAAAAGGACCGCCTGTGAATCCATGGATGAATAACACACCTGTCTTTAATTTCTGATTCATTTGCTATTCAGCCCTTTAAGAATATGCTCTAGAGCCATTCCTCTTGAACCTTTTAATAACACGATTGAATTTTCACCTGTCTGTTTCTCGAGTATATCTACGAGTGGAACATAATCCTTTTCTGACCATACTAGAAGTGTTTCGCTATCTCGTTTTTTCAAGACATCGTACAACCACTCCATCCGTGGGCCATAGAGCAGGATGCCCTCTAAATCCATAGCCATCATATCATCAGCCAGATTCTCATGATATTCCCTTTCGTTGTCACCAAGTTCTAACATGTCAGCTAGTACAACCCACTTTTCTTTCCGTAATCCTGTTTCTTTCATGAATGCCAAGGCCGCGCGCATAGAAGTCGGCGCTGCATTATAAGCATCATTGATGAACAGTGCACCACTTTCCATCAGCACTGGTTGCATACGCATATCTGTCAAAGTCGCTTGAATTAAAGCAGCACGGATATCATTGACACTGATAGTCATTGCATCGGCGATTAGAATTGCTGCAAGTGCATTTTTCACTTGATGGGCGCCATAAACAGGAATAGTGAATTCCCCTTCGAGTAAGCCCGTTACTGTAAAACGGCTTCCCGTATCTCCTGATTCAATGTTTTCAAGCGCCAACGCTGCGTTCTTGCCATAGCCAAATGATACGCTCTCTACAGCAGTCTGTAGTTCAACTAGTTCTCTCAGAAGCGGTTCATCTCCATCGTAAAAGAACTTTCCACCTTCTTGCAAGCCGTCAATAATTTCAAATTTCGCTTTGGCGATTCCTGCACGCGAACCAAGATCCTGCATATGCGCTTCCCCGATATTCGTAATTACAGCAAAGTGTGGTTTTGCAAGTTTCGATAAAAAGGATATTTCCCCAAACCCGCTCATGCCCATTTCAAGAACCGCGATTTCCGTATCTACTTCTAGCGATAATATCGTCAGTGGTAATCCAAGTTCATTATTATAGTTACCTTCTGTTTTTCGAACGTTGAAATAAGGCGCTAGAACACTTGCAATTAAGTCCTTTGTTGACGTTTTCCCGTTTGAGCCTGTAATACCAATAACTTTACATTGGAGCATCCCACGGTAAATACGTGCCATTTCCTGGAGTGCTCTCTCTGGATCCTCGACAAAAATTAGAGCTATGTCTTCTGGTGGATTCGGCTCGTCTTTCATCCATAACGCCGCTACTGCACCTTGTTTAATTGCCTGTTGTACATAGTTGTGGCCATTCACATGTTCTCCGCGGAAAGGGATAAATAGATCTCCCTTGCTAGCAGTCCGTGAATCGATGGACACACCACTCACTACCTTGTCGCCCATATTTTGTCCTGACTCTTGTATCCATTCAGCGATTTCGGTTAACATCCGTTTCACTTCTAATCACACTCAATCCATCGTATATTGTAATTTTTGTTTTTCAGTGTGCCTTTCAAGCGCAAGTTCAATAAGCTTATCGATTAATTCCGGATATGCGACACCTGTTTTCTGCCACAAAAGCGGGAACATACTCGTCGGCGTGAAACCTGGCATCGTATTGACTTCATTGATCAATACTTCGTTATCTGCCGTGACAAAGAAGTCAGCGCGTACAAGCCCCGAACAGTCGAGCACTTTAAATGCACGAATCGCCATGTCTTCCATTGTCTTTATTACGTCCTCGGTTACTTCTGCAGGTATGGCAAGTGTTGTATTACCATCTGTATATTTCGCTTCATAATCGTAAAATGCAGCGACAGGTTTGATTTCTCCGGATACCGAACATTGCGGTTCATCGTTACCCATGACACTCATTTCAATTTCACGTGCTGTTGCAGCTTGTTCAACGATCACTTTACGATCAAATTTCAAAGCAAGGTCCACCGCTGTTATTAAACTCTTCCGATCCGTTGCCATGCTGATACCGACACTAGAACCTAGATTTGCAGGTTTTACAAACATTGGCCAGCCGAGCTCCGCTTCCATTCTATCTACTAATTGTTGTTGTTCTTTCACCCATCCAGTACGGATAAAATGCACATAAGCCACTTGCTTCAATCCCGCTTGTGCGAATAATTGTTTCATAACAACTTTATCCATTCCTGCGGACGATGCAAGGACACCGTTACCTACGTAAGGAACGTTCATCACTTCAAAAAGCCCTTGAACCGTTCCATCTTCACCGTTCGTTCCATGAAGAAGTGGGAAGATGACATCTGGCGCACCCGTTCCACCGTTAAGGAAGTCATGGATACTATCCGGTTTACTGCCGTCATCCCCTTTTAGCCGTAACTCTTCAATCGACCCTACAGGACTTTCCAGTGAATCACCTTTTCTCCATTCGCCGTCGTACGTAATATAAATCGGTACCACTTCGTACTTTCCAAAATCAACTGCCTGCGTCACTGCACGGGCAGTTGACAAAGACACCTCGTGCTCAGCCGACTTCCCTCCATAAACTAAACCTAACTTCTTCTTCATGGTTTCCCCTCGCATTCTAGTAGTTTTCGTTATTTTAGTTTACCACGAACGGCTCCCTGTCATAATTAATATATGTAAGTTATTCAGCTAAACGACTTAAGTCCTGCAACACCTATGATGATAAAGGACAAAAATAGGAACTTTAATGCGCTTCGCTTTTCCCGAAAGAAAACCATGCCCATCAATACACTCCCCGCCGCACCAATACCTGCCCAAACTGCGTACCCTGTTCCAACCGGCAATTCTTTCAAGGCAACTGATAATAAAAAGAAACTGACAGCAGCTGATAAAACTGTTAGGATACTATACTTCTTATTGCGAAATCCTTCCGATAATTTCATCGTAATCACGAATGCAACTTCGAAGAGTCCCGCTATAATGAGGATGAACCAAGACATTATTGCGTCTCCTCCTGATCATCTGCCAATTTGAGACCAACGATACCAACAAGCAGAAGCACTAGAAAAAATAATTTTCCGACGCCTGCTCCTTCATTAAATACAATAATCCCTACGATTGCTGTTCCGATTGCCCCTATTCCTGTGAATATAGCATATGCAGTTCCAATCGGAATTGTTTCCATCGCTTTTGCAAAGAGAAAAAAGCTAACTACTATGAAGATTAGTGTAACTACCGAAGGCAAAAGGACGGTGAACCCACGTGCCTCTTTTAAACCAATCGCCCAAACAACTTCGGTCATACCCGCAATCAGTAAATAAATCCACGCCATATTTATGATCCCTTTCTATGCGAAGGGCAGAATAACCCTTAAATTTCCCACAAGTCTAACATGCATGCCTTAACTGGGGCAACTTCGCGGACACAAATGCGTCCAATATGAGGATATGCATCTGTACTCATATTACGTTATACTAAAGGTGCTATTATTTTTTAGAAGTTTAGGTGAATAGATTTAACATGATTAAACAGTCCAACAAACTCTTTTTAATGAGGATTGAATGACTATCATACTAACCTGCCTCTATTTTCGTTTTATTTATCTTCAAGAATGCAACTCCATTTTAGTGAAACCAAGGTGACTATAGATGAAAATGAACAACAAACCCGCAGATCGTTTTGACTGGACTCTCGCATTTATCCTTTTGCTATTTTTCCTCGTCAGCCTATTCGCGATAGCTTCAGCACAAACAACAGGCCAGTATAAGGACATGAACTCTATGCCCATTAGCTTCGTAGCTTCACAAATTCAATGGTATGTTATCGGTTGTATCATTATTGCAATCACAATGTTTTTGGAACCAGACCAATATAAAAAAGCTGCCTGGATTATTTATGGGGGCGGTGTATTTTTATTAGCTATGCTCTTTATCCTTCCTGATGGCATGAAATTGGTCGAACCAAGGAATGGAGCCAAAAGTTGGTTCCACATTCCTGGAGTCGGGAGTATTCAGCCAGCTGAGTTCATGAAAACATTCTTCATCATTGGGATGGCACGCATGATTACAAAACATCATGAAAAATTTATGAACAAGACATTAAAAACCGATTTTTATTTATTAGGTAAAATAATTGCCGTATTAATCTTACCTTTGCTTTTCATCATGATGCAGACTGATCTTGGAACAGGACTTGTCTTTATCGCAATAACAGCAGTGTTCGTCATCGTTTCCGGCATTTCATGGCGGATTATTTTACCTGTATTTGCAGGGACTGCAACAATAGGTGCATCATTGCTTTGGATGGCTCTTTACGCTCAGGACTTCCTTCAAAACAAACTAGGTTTTTCCTCTTACCAGTTTGAACGAATTTATTCTTGGATTGATCCCTATTCGTATTCATCTAATGAAGGACGGCATTTAATTACGTCACTCAATGCAATTGGCTCAGGTGAAATTTTCGGGAAAGGCTATAAAGGTCGTGAAGTATATGTCGCGGAAAGCCATACCGATTTCATCTTTACAACGATTAGTGAAGATTGGGGATTTGTTGGTGCGAGTCTCGTCATTTGTCTGTATTTCTTCTTGATTTATCATTTGACTAAAATTACGCTTGAATTAAAAGATCCCTTCAGTACCTATATATGTGCAGGTATCATTGCGATGATTACTTTCCACGTCTTTGAAAATATTGGAATGACGATACAACTTCTTCCGATTACAGGCATTCCACTTCCCTTTATCAGTTACGGTGGTAGTTCACTTATGGGTAATATGCTCGCAATTGGATTGGTATTCAGTATGAAGTTCCACCACAGGACGTATATGTTTAGTTCAGACGACGATGAATAAGAAAAACTCCACTGAAATTCCGGTGGAGTTTTTCTTATAAAACGGATACTATCATTTCCATTATTGCGACTGAACTTGCGGGCCTTGTGCAGGTGGCGCGAGGGCCTTCAGCATTTCCAGACGAGATTTCGTCATCGTTGCCGAAACACCCAACTTCGCCAAGTTGGAGATAATTGATTTCAAATCAACTTCTTTAGCCATCTTTTCCACCCCGACCTTTCTATTAGTAATAGACGAAAACGCATGAAGAAAGTTTCTTTTCATCGTTACAAGTTGTTCTATTTTGCTCATACTACAATCATACCACCATTGTCCACTTTTTAATCTTTCATTTCTGTTACAGTGTAGATTTTTTGTAAATAATTCATACAGAAAATAAAAAGGGGATTTTATTGACATACCCCCTAAGGGTACATTATACTTAAATTAACAATAAGGGGGCGATAAAATGACAATAGACTTAATTCTGGATGAATTCTCAGAAGAGTCCGCGATACAATCTTGCAGGAAAAGCCACCATCCTGAAAGTGTGAAAACAAATATGGTTCATCGACTGAATCGGATCGAGGGACAAATTAGAGGCATTAAAGGCATGATTGAAAAAGATGTGTACTGCGATGACATCATTACACAACTATCCGCAACCCAGTCCGCTCTTAATAGCGTGGCTAAAGTACTGCTCGATGGTCATCTAAAAGGTTGTGTTAAAGACCGACTCACTGAAGGCGACGATGAAGTTCTTGATGAATTGTTAGTTACAATGATGAAATTAATAAAAAAATGAGGAGGCATTAATTATGACGACAACAACATTAAACGTTACAGGAATGACTTGCGGCCATTGCGTAAAAGCGGTAGAAGATAGCGTTAGCAAACTTTCCGGGGTAGAAAAAGTGAAAGTGAATCTCGAATCAGGCAGTGTCGAAATTGCTTTCCAAGACGACATGGTCAATGTAAAAGAAATTACCAACACGATAGAGGACCAAGGTTACGACGTCGAGCAATAAGAAAACAAACTGCGGCCTACCGCAGTTCTTTTATAGCTGAATTATACCCCCTGTGGGTAAGTGAGGAGGTTTTATTCTAATGACTGAAAAGAAAACCGACATCGCAATTACAGGGATGACCTGTGTCGCCTGCTCCAACCGGGTAGAAAAAGGATTGCAACGGATGGATGGTGTAACCTATGCCACCGTTAACTTCGCGACAGAAAAAGCAGCCGTGTCTTTCGATGACGATAAAGTCGACATGCATTCCATTCAAGAAAAAATTCGTTCACTCGGTTATGACGTCGTTAAAGAAGAGGTCGATTTCCAGATTTCCGGAATGACGTGTGCCGCTTGTTCCACTCGAATTGAAAAAGGATTGGCGCGCATGGATGGTGTTTTCTCAGCAAACGTCAATCTCGCCCTTGAAACTGGAAAAGTAAAATACGACCCATCCAATTTAAATTCTGAAGACATTATTAACAAAATAAAGAACATGGGTTACAGTGCAGAACGAAAAGGTGACATTCCTGAAGGTCAAGAAGATCACCGTCATGTGGAAATTCGGAAGATGACACGATTATTTTACATCGCGGCTGCACTCTCCTTCCCCCTTCTATGGACGATGTTCTCACACTTTACCTTTACGTCTTGGATGTATGTACCCGCACTTTTAATGAACCCTTATGTACAATGGGCGCTTGCGACACCAGTACAGTTTTGGATTGGCTGGACCTTTTACAGGGGTGCATACTTCTCACTGCGCAATAAAAGTGCCAATATGGATGTGCTTGTTGCACTTGGAACGTCCGCAGCATACTTCTATTCAGTCTATCTGGTTCTGAGCGGTTTCCCACATGGCCTTTATTTTGAAACAAGTGCTGTGTTAATAACATTAATTCTTCTCGGAAAAGTATTCGAAGCTCGCGCGAAGGGGCATTCGTCTGATGCGATTAAGAAATTAATGGGCTTACAACCGACGATGGCAATTATGGAACGTGAAGGTGTAACTGAAGAAATACCCATTTCCGCAGTCAATGTAGGTGATATTCTTGTCATCCGTCCAGGTGCTTCAATCCCGGTCGATGCAGTAGTCATTTCCGGTTTGTCAGCCGTGGATGAATCAATGCTTACGGGTGAAAGTTTACCTGTCGATAAAATAGAGGGCGACGCAACCTATGCTGCCACCGTAAATGCGAATGGCGTTTTGCGTGTTCGCGCGAAAAGTATTGGCAAAGATACGGTCCTTTCAAACATCATTCGTGTTGTAGAGGAAGCACAAGGTTCTAAAGCGCCTATTCAGCGGCTAGCCGATCAGATTTCAGGTGTGTTCGTACCTGTTGTCGTCGGAATTGCCGTCTTAACGTTTCTCGTCTGGTATTTCGCAGTCGCTCCAGGTGACTTTGCACAAGCTCTCGTCAGCATGATTGCTGTTCTTGTTATTGCTTGTCCATGTGCACTTGGACTCGCAACACCGACGTCGATTATGGCTGGCTCGGGTCGCGCCGCGGAACAAGGGGTTTTATTCAAAACGGCAGAAGCAATGGAAAACACGAAAACGATTGACACCATCGTTTTGGATAAAACCGGTACAATTACAAAAGGTGCTCCTGAAGTGACTGATTTCATTGTTGCAGATGAAATGAATCGAAATCGTCTCATTGCAATTGCGGCAGCAGCAGAAAGTGATTCCGAACACCCAGTTGCGAAAGCTATTACAGTTTTCGGATTGAATTTAGGTAGTTCGTTGCCAGCAGTAGAACACTTCGAGGCAATTCCGGGACACGGGATTAAGAGCGTTATAGGCGGTTCTACAGTTTTCATGGGAACACGGAAATTGCTCGCTGACAATGAAATCTCTCTGGACACTACTATTTCAGATGCAGAAAAACTTGAAAACGACGGCAAAACCGTCATGTATATGGCAGTCTCCGGTGCGCACGTGGCGACACTTGCGGTTGCAGACACGTTGAAAGAAACCTCGAAGGAAGCAGTCGCAGAACTTCATGCGCTCGGACTTGACGTCATTATGCTGACAGGAGACCAAGAACGCACTGCACAAGCCATCGCGAAGATAGCAGGTATTAATCACGTCGTTGCCGGTGTTCTTCCTGAACGCAAGGCGCAGGTCATCGCCGAATTGCAAGCAAAAGGAAAGCGAGTCGCAATGGTCGGGGATGGCATTAACGATGCACCTGCACTGGCTGTCGCAGATATTGGAATGGCAATGGGAACAGGAACAGCAGTTGCGATGGAAGCCGCGGACGTTACGCTGATGCACGGCGATTTATTGCGCGTCGCTGATACAATCAAAATGAGCCGGTTAACCGTACGCAACATTAAACAGAACTTATTTTGGGCCCTTGCCTATAACTCAGTCGGGATTCCCATTGCAGCGGCAGGGCTTCTGGCTCCATGGGTTGCAGGCGCTGCAATGGCATTTAGCTCGGTTTCAGTTGTACTGAATGCACTCCGTTTACAACGAGTTAAATTAAGGGATTAAATTATTTGTTGGACGCCGCGGATTTTTCTCAGCGGTGTCCTTTTTGTATTTGCATCGTTGGACAGTTCTGGATGTTCATTGGATACTTTGATACTATTGTTGGAAACTCACCATTTGAAATCACATTCAATCAACGTGTTTTGCATTACAACAACTGAAATAGACTTATCCATTGTACGTTTAGGGCATGACGGGTAAAATGAAAGTAGTGATTTGAGAGAAAGTAGGTTTAATCATGAAAAAAGCAATCCTTCTTCTTATGTCCGTGCAATTCTTTGTTTACCTCGGGTTTGGAATCATTATCCCGATTCTTCCCGAAGTCATCTTGCAGCAAGGTTATTCCGAAGTGCATGTCGGCGGACTGCTGACCATTTACGCACTCGCCTCATTTTTCACTGCACCGCTTTGGGGTGTTTTCTCAGATCGTACAGGTAGAAAAAAACTAATTTTGATAGGCCTTATTGGCTTTAGTCTTAGCTTCTTCTTGTTCGCGCTATTCCTAGAGAACTTGCCGTTGCTATATGCTTCGCGTGTTGTAGGTGGAATATTCTCTGGGGCACTTTACACTGCCGTAACAGGGTTCGTAGCAGATATGACAGATGAAGAAAACCGCAACAAATACATGGGTCTACTTGGCATGTCGATTGGTCTCGGTTTTATATTCGGCCCTGCAATTGGCGGTGTACTTGGTAATGTTAGCCTTCAATTACCGTTTCTAGCGTCCGGTTTATTAACAGTACTTCTTATGGTTTATGCGGGAGTTATTTTAAAAGAGCCTGAACGGCGTGGTGTGGCCAATAAACGCGCAATCCTCCCAAAAGGAGCGGCAACACTTTGGCAATACCGAATCCGCTATTTGTTCCTGTTCTCCTTCATGATAACGTTCCTTCTAGCGGGACTTGAATCAACGTTCCAATTGTTCCAAATCTCGAAAATTGAAATCACACCGCTACAGCTTGGTTACTTATTTATGGCTAGTGGATTTGTCGATGCGGCAATTCAAGGTGGGGTCGTCCGACGGGTGAAAAACGGCACAGAAACGAAATGGATTATCGGAGCGCAGATTGTTACTGCAGTCGGACTTTTCCTAATCCCATTCTCATCCAGTCTCTTCTGGGCAGGCTTTGCACTCAGCGTTTTCACTGCTGGGTACGCACTTGCACGGACAGTACTCGTTTCACTAACAACAAAAGAATCAGGTGGTAAATATGGAACCGCCGCTGGAATGACGTATTCCATGGATAATATGGGACGCATTATCGGTCCGCTCTTATTTACCTGGATTTTCACACAAGAAGCCGGCAATATGTATTACATCTCTGCAGTTCTTGCACTCCTTTCTATTGTGTTAATCTTTGCGTATAGAAAGTCTGCTAAATCGTTGCGGAACTTGGATACGGCGACTGAATAATTAACCAAAATAATAAAGGCAACCTCTCTAAATTAATGAGAGGTTGCCTTTATTTTTACCGCAGAAGATGTTAATATCTTCTGCGGTATTTTTTATGAAACAACAATTTACACTTCAACAGTCTGTTTTTCAAGTGGGGCATTGTACAAATCTTTATCCAGTTCACCTGTTACTCGTGCAGTCGTAACACCAGCCATCATCGAACCGTTGACGTTCAATGCTGTACGGCCCATATCAATAAGCGGTTCTACCGAAATCAAGAGTCCTGCTAGTACGACTGGCAAGTTAAGTGCCGATAAAACTAGAATGGCTGCAAATGTCGCTCCCCCACCCACACCGGCAACTCCAAATGAACTGATTGCCACGATAGCGATCAATGTAACAAGGAATGTCGGTTCAAGTGGATTTTGTCCAACAGAAGGTGCAATCATAACTGCAAGCATCGCCGGATAGATTCCTGCACATCCATTTTGACCGATTGACAAACCAAACGACCCTGCAAAGTTAGCAATTCCATCAGGTACACCAAGACGTTTGGTCTGTGTATCGATATTAAGTGGAAGTGCTCCTGCACTCGACCGTGAGGAGAATGCAAAAATTAATGCTTCTGCTACTTTTTTCAAGTATGTGATTGGATTCAAACCACATAACGCAATAATAATTAAGTGAATACCAAACATGACAATAATTGCAACATAGGACGCGAGCACAAATTTACCTAGACTAAAGATGGCAGCAAAGTCAGACATTGCGACAGTGCGCGCAATAATTGCTAAAATCCCATAAGGCGTCAACCGCAATACTATTTTTACTACGCCCATGATTAAAGAATAAATAGCATCGATTCCTTTTTTAACGGTAGCCGCATTTTTCTCGTCTCTTCTCGTTAGCGTCAAGTATGCAAAACCGAGAAATGCAGCAAAAATGACAACCCCAATTGTTGATGTTGGTCGTGCACCCGTCATATCAAGGAACGGATTCGCCGGAAATAAGTCGATTATCTGATCTGGTAATGCGCGATCTGCTACATCAACGGAACGTTCTTCAATCTCAACGCCGCGAGCAACTTCAGCATCCCCTTGCACAATTTCAGTTGCATCAAGTCCAAATAAAACTGTCGCAGCAATCCCGATGACTGCGGCAATCGCCGTTGTACCAACGAGAAGCCCTAATATTAATCCGGCCATTTTCCCGAAATTTTTACCGATTGTTATCTTTGTGAATGCCCCAAGTATTGATATGAAAACAAGTGGCATAACAATCATCTGGAGTAACTTGACGTAACCTGTTCCTATCAAGTTGAACCACGGCATTGACTCTTGCAGTATGGACGATTCTGTCCCGTAAGCAAAATTTAAAATGAGTCCGTATACAATCCCGAGCCCAAGTGCAGTAAAAACACGTTTTGAAAACGAAACCTTTTTGCGATGCATACTATATAGTATACCGACTAGCAGTAGCAAGCCGACGATATTCAAAATCAGCAATAATATATCCACATTTTTTCCTCCTATTATTAATAATGGCGTAAAGTACAAATTATACTCTATACTTTTAATACCAACCAGTCAAGTAGGCTTTATTGTTCCAATTGTCACTATTATCTTCATTTTCCTTAGTTATCCGTTATACTAATGAAATAGGCATCATTTCTGAAGGAGGTAGCTAATGAGTCAACTTATCAGCATTTCAGTGATAGCAGTTTTTATCTTGAATATATTTCTTGCAATTGCTCTTATTTTTCTAGAAAGAAGAGACCCTACCTCAACTTGGGCATGGCTCCTTGTCATATTTTTCATACCATTCTTTGGTTTCTTCATCTACCTTTTGCTTGGCAGGCGACTTAGGGAAAAACATCTTTTTCGCTGGGAAGGTCGGAATAAGATCGGAATTGATCAATTAATTGATTATCAAATTGAAGCAATCGAAGAAAACACCTTAGAGTTTAGACTAGATGACACTGCACATTACCAAGACATGATTTACCTTCACCTAAGAAATAACCATGCTGTCTTGACCCAAGACAATGACGTTCAAGTCTTTAACGATGGGGCAGCTAAATTTGACACACTTATTCAAGACCTCGAACAAGCAAAAGATCACATCCATTTTCAATACTACATTTTCAAACTCGATACCCTTGGAACAAGGATATTAAACGTTTTGATTCGAAAGGCAAAACAAGGAGTTAAAGTGCGGGTGTTATTTGATGATATTGGTTCTAGGGGACTTCGCAAAAGACATTTACAAGAACTGATTGATAACGGCGGGGATGTTGAAGCATTCTTTCCGGCTACGATGCCACTCATCAACCCTCGGATGAATTTCCGGAATCATCGCAAAATAGTTGTTATCGACGGCCGAATCGGATATGTCGGTGGATTCAATGTCGGTGACGAATACTTGGGTCACAACAAGAAGTTCGGCTATTGGCGTGATACACATCTTAGAATTGAGGGTAGCGCGGTCCATCCTCTTCAGACAAGATTTATATTGGACTGGAACCAAGCATCCGAAAAAAATGATATTGAATATGCGGAACATTTTTTCCCCGCAATCCCAAGAAAAGGTTCAGTCGGTATGCAAATCGTTTCTAGCGGGCCTGATTCCGAGTGGGAACAAATTAAAGACGGTTATCTAAAAATGATATTCATTGCGAAAAAGTATATCTATATCCAAACACCTTATTTCATTCCCGATATCAGCTTTCTGGATGCTCTACGCATCGCTTGTCTTTCAGGAATCGATGTACGAATAATGATACCAAATAAGCCTGATCACATGTTTGTTTACTGGGCCACCTACTCGAATGTTGGAAAGCTATTAAAAGCGGGTGCCCGTGTTTATATTTATGAGAACGGTTTCCTGCATGCGAAACAGATTGTCGTAGATGATGAACTTTCGACTGTCGGAACTGCCAATATCGATGTACGCAGTTTTAAATTGAACTTTGAAGTCAATGCATTCATTTATGATCGACAAAAGTCACATGAATTAGCTGAGCTGTTTGAACAGGATATGCAATTATCAACTGAATTGACATATGACATGTATTTGGAACGTTCACGTATGATTAAGTTAAAGGAATCTGTCTCTCGATTATTATCGCCAATATTATAAAATTAGAATGAAAGGGACGTACCGTTAATTCGGTACGTCCCTTTTTTTGAAGTATGCAGAGTAGGTTTTACTTTACTGTATACCAAGATATTCTTCCAGAGTAATTCCCCTATTGTAGATATCAGTAGCGACTTCTGTTCCGACATAGCGGTAATGCCACGATTCATGCATATAACCCGTGACATGTTCTTTTCCTTCAGGGTATCGCATAATGAAACCGAATCGATGCGCATTTTTTGCCACCCATTTACCCGCACCTGTTTCTCCAAATGATGATGAAGCAAAATGCTGTTCGAAATTCACTTCACCAATGTCAAATGCGAGTCCTGTTTGGTGTTCGGAATAACCTGGGCGCGCACTGTATGTATCGGCTGCACTCTTACCGTCACGCGCAACATATCGCTCGTAAAGGACAGTCTGATAATCATACGAACGATACGTGCTGAAAGCCGTCAAAATGTACTGTGATAGTTTTGCTTCTGCCGCCATCTTTTCAAAGGCTGTGCGCGCTTCTTTACTCTCACCCTCCGCATAATCTTTCGGCAATGGATACTTTTTGTTGGCTATCAAAATGTTTTTAACGTATTTCGGTTCTTTTGGAAGTACCTGCCCAGCAATATATCCACCCTTGTCAATCAAGAGAGCCGGTTTTTCTGTAGTGCCAGCGTCTGTATTGTCGTTTCCAGAGGATATGGATGGTGGAGTAGTTGGTTTCACGGGTTTTTGATTCGTTTTTCCCTCTTCTTTTATTCCCTCTGCATCCGGATCAGCTACGTCGGGCACTTCTGACTTATCGTCGCCATTCTCCACGGGATCGTTCAGTTCATTCAGTTCCGTTTCAGGAGCTACAGTTTCATTCAACGTCGAACTCGGAAGGCCAATGACTTCCTTGACTTTTTGTACACTATTCTCTACATCCCAGTTATTCAACCCAACCCAAGTCACCATGCCAGTCACAAGGATTCCAGAAATAAGTAGCGTGAACGTCAAAGCTTTACCACGTTTATTATTTTCTTTATTATATTTATTGTTTTTCCGTCCCATTGTCGAGCCTACCTTCTCAATATATATCTATATTCTATCATCATTTTTCTTTGCAGTCAGCGTAAACTATCATTTCATTTTACTAAGTTAACAACTCGTGGCAGCACATGAAATGGTCGTCTATTCAGCATCCTCCATTTTCATCGTACTGATGGCTAAGCAGAAATATGCCTTTTTGATGTAGCCCTAATAAAAAGACGCACACCGGAAATTTCAGTTCCCAGTGTACGTCTTTTTCAAACAACAATAATAACAACGAGTCCCACAATAAATGCTGTTCCAAAAAAGAGTGACATCCATAACATCCATTTCGACTCACGCGTCATACCTTGGTCACGAAATGATAATGAACGAGCTCCATTCGTCAATGAAAATAGTGCGAGCATTGATAGGACAGCAAAGTTTAAATTCAGTTTGATAATGTAATAGATAGAGGCTATTGCAGTCGCCCCAATTCCGATTCCAAACAACCATTTTGCTTGCATGTATATACCTCCAAAAAAAAGACCGAAGATTTCTCTTCAGCCTACTCTCATTTATCTTCTTTTTTATCTAGCTCTATTTCTTTAACTTCTTCTTTTTCTTTTTCTTTTTCTTTTTCTTCAATAATAACTTCTTCAGCACCTTCTACTACGACCTCAGGATGCTTATAGTAGAACTTGCGCCCCAAATACGTTTGGAAGATAAGGAGAAGTCCGCCAACAGCCCAGTAAAGGGGTAATGCCGCCATCGCTTGAAACGAAATGAACATAATCATGATTGGTGACAAGTAAATGAAAGCCTTCATCTGTTTCTGCTGCGTTTCAGGCATGGTCCAAAGTGAGACACGTGCTTGAACGAAGTAAACTGCACCTGCAAGTACCATCATAATCATATCGGGTTCCCCAAGGTTAAACCAAAGGAACGTGTGTGATTGTACTTCAGGGGAATTCAAGATAGCAAAGTAGAGACCCATGATGACAGGCATCTGAATAATCAACGGAAGACAACCCATGTTAAGCGGGTTGACGCCATGCTTCGAATATAGCCCCATCATTTCTTGCTGAAGCTTCATTTGCTCATCTTTTAGTTCTTTTTCTTTCGCTTCTTTCAAACGTTTCTGAATGTCTTCCATCTCAGGACGAAGTGCATCCATTTTTATCTTCATGTTCTGTTGCGCCTTATAGTTTTTCAACATAAGTGGCATAAGGATGACTCGTATTAATACTGTAATTAGGATAATCGCTAGACCGTAACTCCCATTGAAGAAGTCACTGAAGAAACTAAGTGACCAATCCATTGGCTTAACAAAAAGATTATAAAATGTACCTTCTTTGTTCTCGATGGCCGCACATCCGCTTAGAAATATGGCAGTAGTCAGTAACATCGTTAGTAACCCAATCTTCTTCTTCAATAAACTCACCTTCACTATTTCAAACTACTGAAATTATACCCTAATAGCACAATCAATTACAATGTTTGACCTTTAAAGAATCAGTTTCTTCTATAGGTAGACTGTAATGAAAATACTCCCCCGCCAAACTACTTCGGAACCGTCTGGGCGTTTGGCCCGTATATTTTTTAAACATACGGGTAAAATAGCTTTGATTGCAAAAGTTAAATTTATCGGATATACAAGAAATTTTCTCTTCAGAAAAACGAAGATTGTATTGAGATTCTTCGACCTTACGAATAGCTATGTACTCCACTAGAGTAATACCGGTATGTTCTCTAAATATGCGAGATAAATGGCTCGTACTAATGCTGTACTTTTTCGCAAATTCCTCAACAGTCATAGACGTTTCCACGTTCTCATTAATGTACTTGATGACATTATTTACTGTACTATGCATCAGTACTGGCTGTTTTCTCTTCGAAAATACATGTATATAATATTCTATCAATTCATATGCCAGTTCAACAGTATTTTTTTCATTTAATTTACCAGCTATCAACATGAAACACTCTAAATTGAAATCCAGCGCCTTATTAGCAGAGTGAGATGTACACTCTAACTTTCTTGCCACTATCGAGGATAGTGTGATTAAGTAATATTTTACGGCATCATATTTGTGGGTCTTAGTACGGGCTGCAACACAATTCAGAACTACTTTCACTACTTGCTGTGCTTCTTTTTTTTCAGAACGGTATAGATGGTTTAATAACTTTTCTTCTAAGCGAAAAAAGTTTTCTACTTCTCTGTTTGTATTCCTTTTTCCCTTTTTATCAATTTGCATTTCATACTTTGTTTGTAGTTGACTTTCCGTTACCGTATTCATTTTTATCACCTCGTTGTTCAATTGTTAGTTGTATCTGATATATTCGGAAAAAAAAGCACTCCCTTATTGGGAAGCGCCTTTGGTACCATCCGTCAATACTATTTATTGGATTGTTCCGCTATAGGTTCATCTGATTCTTTTTTGTGATAGAGTCCGTCTGTTTCAGCCGTCATCTTCACGTCGTCTTCAACTTCTTGGTTATAATAATGGACACTTGTTTGAGCCCCTTCACTGACCATTTTATTATCTTGAAGATCGTACGGATCCGAATGACCAACTTTTGTGTCGGAAGAACGGTTTAACTTTTGTGATTCAATAAAGGAATCAACTTTTGTCTTCACATTTCCGAAAGCAACTTGTGCCTTATCTCTGTTTTCCTTTTTACTGAAGTAGGCATATGCACCTGCTGCAATCGTCGCAAGTAGTAAATTGTTATTTTTTTTACGAGCCATTCAAATCATTCCTCCCAAAATATAATAAAGATGCGTTATGTAGTGAGTATACCCTCATCTTCTCGTTTAGAAACTATCATTCATCATCAATATATAAAAACATATCGATATGCGGAATCCCTCCATCGTCATAAGGCTTGGAAACGGCTTCAAATCCATGTTTACCGTAAAAGCTTGTAAGATGAGACTGTGCTTGCAGACGGATTTTTTCTGGACTCCATTCATTTCTAATGTAATCAAGGCACTTTTCCATCAGTTCATGTGCAAGACCTGTCCCTCTTTTGTCTGGTCTGACTATTACGCGTCCAATCGAGGGCTCCGGATACTTCACACGTGCAGGAAGAAGCCGCGCATATGCAGCAATCCCCCCTTCATCTAAGCAAAATAGATGAATTGCATTGTAATCATAACCATCTACTTCATGATACGCACAGTCCTGTTCAACATTGAATACATCAACTCTCAACTTCAACATTTCGTATACTTCACGGCCGCTTAATTTCTCAAATTCTTTGTGAATCCATTCCATATAAAGCCCACTCCCATATATTTCAATTTGATTACATCGGTAGTTATTGTCTCTTTTTTTTGGTATAATAACAAAAAGAAATGCAGAGGTGACAGTGCGATGATCCGACTGATGACAGCCAAGGATAGTATGCACGTTCAACAAATTGTTCTCCACACTTGGAGCGAAACGTACAAAGGTATCATTCCCAAAGACGTTCAAAAATCATTTATCCATCGCTCTTATTCGGATGCGATGATAATGAAGCGTATGGAGAAAACATATGTATTGGTAGCCGAACACCAAGGTGTTCCAATCGGTTTCGCAAACTTCACGAAAAGAGACGAAGATGGTGATTCCGAATTGACTGCTATGTATATTTTACCTTCCCATCAGCAAAATGGATATGGAACAAAGCTATTCGACCACATGTTATCATTACTTTCTGACGCGCAGCAACTGTTCGTCTATATAGATGGACACAACGCTATTGGACGCGCCTTTTGTGAAAAACAAGGCTTCCAACTGATTGATGTCTTCGAAGAACATTTTGAAGGATATCCGGTTGAAACTGCGCAGTACGTCTATGGTATTCGGCAGCCTGTACTTGTTTAGTAAATAAAAAACGCTTTCCTCCAAATGGAGGAAAGCGTTTTTCATTTATAAAGGTCGCATCGTTCCGTTGTATTGATCATCTACAAACTGTGGTTCCTTAGTTAATGGTGGTTTCTTTGTGAAACATAGAATTCCAGAAATATAGAGAAGTATTGAAGTAATGTTTAAAAATCCTCCCAATACCCCAGCAATGATAAATAGTATACCAGCTAGTTTTGGATTTTTGTTATTCCAAATGTTTACGAGTCCAATAACTATCAAAATGAGACTTACGATCAAAGCAATAATGATTAACCACATAAAACCACCCAAGAAATTAAAGATTGTAAAGAAAACCTCAATATCTGCAGGACTAAGCGTCGGATCAAACAATAATATCTCCGTTCGGAATTCATCCTGGAACGCAGGATCTGCCTTGATAAAATTCAAGAATGCCAGTATTGCAAAGCTTAGAATTACTCCTATCACTGTTAGGACGGCACTAATAATCGATAATACTTTTTCTACTGTGCGTTTCACGAAATATCTCCTCCTTTATTGCTATATATATGTCTATACGTTTTACATGGGAATAGGTTTCATCTCCCCTGCATAATCTGCTTATTACGTTTGACTCTCATTCTAACGGGTAATAAATAAGTATTCACCATTTACATTTTTTTGACGAGAGGGGACGTTACAAATGGAGAAAAAACTAATTTTCAGTCAAGCCGACATGATGTATACGATCGCCGGTGCTACAGTATTAACGAGTATTTTGTACTTCATTACATTACTGTGAGGGATTCGAATGATCCAAACTTCATTATGTAAAATATAAAAGGCAATCCGTAGTTACTATAACTAAATGGATTGCCTTTTATGCGTCTATATCATACTTTGATGTCGTCGTAGTCTTTATAACGCTCAAATGCTGTTACAACGTATGAACAAACCGGCTCCATTTTCAGTTCCTGCTCACGGGCGTAGTCAGCTGCGCGATCGAGTATCTTTTTTGCAACCCCTTGGCCACGTAAATCCGGGGAAACGAAAGTGTGGTCCATTACCATGACGTCACCAAGAATAGTCCATGTAATTTCTGCTAGCATCTTTCCATCTTCTTCATGACGGAACGCGAATGCGTCCCCACCTAATTCCACAAATTCGAATTCCATTTAAATTGCTCCTTTTCCATAAATTTAAATCACTGAAATTTCATCACAATTCGGAACTTGTTTACTTAAACCACGATTGAACAGATTCGATCAGATTCGCGAAAAACTCTTTCACTTTATCCCAGAATCCTGGATCGATGTCACCTATTGTATCTTTAATCTTAGTTGACATATCGGAAAGTTGCTCAGAAATCTTATTAAAGTCGATATCTAGACTTCTTATCCTATCCATTAAGTCAATTAGCAATTGACGGTCAGCTTCGCTTAACTCGATATTGTATTTCTTCAGCTGTTCAGCCACAATCTTTTCGACTTCTTCCTTAGTCGCAGGATTTTTCTCTGCAATTTGTTTCTTAATATCCGTTAGAAGTTCGGCAACTTTATCACTCTCGACTCCAGTTTCTTTTGCAAACTTCGTCGCAAGATTCAATTCATCGTTAGCAACATCCGTCCGCTCCGTATCGAGCTTCTCGCCAGTTACTTCATAAGCTTTGTATATACCAACAAGCGCTGAGTGACCCGTCACTTTTTTGGGTGACGCCACTTCAACAATTGCATCTTCAATACCCGCTGTTAGCATTGCTGTAGCGTATATTTCTGATGTTACTTGTGTAATGTTATCTTCAGTAACAATACTGATGACGAGTCCTTTGCCTTCTTCTTGCCTCGTAATTTTAGCTGAAGAATACATTCTTGCCTGACTATTCCCATCTTTAATATATTTCACAAGGTCACTGCCGTCAACGGTGATTTCTTCAACTTCTGCTTCATTTGCAACGCCTAAACTTTCTTTAACGCTTTCTTTTTCAGCATCGGATAAGTTTGCACCATATACGACAATTGGTACACCCAGTTTCTCATTAATAACCGGGTCTTCCGCACTTACAGTTGCCGGTCCCAGAATTCCGATAGCTAATACGGCTGCAATCATTGTTGTTAGTAGACGTTTCAATGAACATTCCCCCTTCTTTACATGAATAAATACGATTCGGGGTCAAAAAAGTTCCCTTGCTTCAGTGTTATTTCAATAATGTCTTTCCTTCACCTTGTTCAATTCTGCCCTCTTTCATGAGTTTACCGAGCGCACGCTTGAATGATGCTTTGCTCATATTGAACACTTCTTTAATCTCATCTGGTGTCGACTTATCAGTAAACGACATGCGCCCATTGGCTTTGTCTAAGTAACGAAGAATTGTTTCAGCGTCGTCGCCTAAACGCTCCTCTTTACGCGGGAGCATTGATCCATTCAATGTTCCATCTTCACGGACACCAATTATACGTACTTTCATTTCCTGGCCGAGACGGGGTTCGCGTTCCTGTTCCGTATTGTGAATGAAGATACGGTAATTTTCCGAAACACTAAGCATGAATGATCCTACTGGCAACAGACGGTACGCTCTAGCTTTTATATCCATATTGAACAGGGATGAAGGTGCTTCGACAATTTGTTCCAGTACGCGTTCTTCCGTTGCAAGTCGTCCAAAAATCGTGCCGCCCAAATCCATACGAAGTGTCATATACAGTGCATCATCCGTTTTTGGCCAAAGCGCCCGCACTTTTGGCATGTCATTTTTATTAACTAGCACTTCGATAGAGGAGCCGATGTCCACGTAGACCCCTTCATGTTCATCTACTCTGATTACACGTGCCCACCCAAAAGTGTCAGCTGTCATGTGTGGAATTTGCATGGTCGCTGAAAGTTCTCCACGCCTGTTTGTATAAAGAAAGACGTTAACTTTATCACCTGCTTGAATGTCCTCATCCGCATCGGATGTGTTCATCATAATATGATCGCCATCTCCATCCAATACCCACCTCGAACCATCCTGCTCCAATACTACCAATTCTGCTTTATAACCCGATTTAAGTTCTTCCATTACTTATCAACCTCTTTCTCAAAATCCATTACTCGTAACTTTCTAACAAACTCATCATCTTGTCCCATCGCTTCAACAAGATTTGTTATTCGATCCATCGCATTCCAGCTAAGGTGATGTTCGATTCCTTCTACGTCCCCATAAATGTTTACTTCGTCAACCCCGATAATGCGGAGAAACTGTTCCAAAAGATCATGACGCCGTACAAGTCTTTTTCCGAATTCAGATCCTTTGTCCGTCAACTCAAGACCTTTGTAACGTTCATAGACAATATACCCTTCTTTATCTAGACGCTGTGCCATTTTTGTTACGGAAGAAGGAAGAACTGCCAATGATTCTGCAACGTCAGATACACGCGCAACGCCTTTCGCTTCAATATGCAAATAAATCTGTTCTAGATAGTCTTCCATACCCGGTGTTGCCAACTGTAACGCCTCCGTTATGTATGCCCGTACTCAATCCAAATTACTCCTGTCTCCTAAACTCTGCGTTTAACTTTTCGATAGAGGGGGTAGATATTAGAATACATACAGTAAAGGGGTGAGGCATTTGGGTCGAATTTTATGGTTAATCATTGTAGCACTATTCGTATTTTGGTTATTAGGTCTAGTTTTTAAAATTGGTGGAGGACTAATTCATATTCTTCTTGTAATTGCGGTTGTTGTATTTATCTTCAACCTCATTACTGGAAAACGGAGCGTGTAACGAAAGGGATGTCGACTCAAGTCGGCATCCCTTTCTAATGCACTTTTTCAAACTTTGGTAGCGAGACGGCTACTTTCGCTTTTCTTGTCTAGCTACAGGCGCCAGCTCCTCGGGTCATAAGCAATCCAGCTATGTGGCAAAGTGCGCCACGCCGCTGGATTGACTTATGCCTGTCGGAGCTAGACGGCGCCTTTCGCTTTTCATTAGTCTATTTTCGCATAGATGCATGTATTTCGTAAAACATTACCGTCCGGTGATAAGGAATCTTGGTTTAATATCCCTTCAAGCGTAAACCCAGCACGTTCAGCGACGCTCCGACTTTTCATGTTTTCTTCGTCACAGCGTATTTCTATTCTGCGGGCCCCCAGTTGTTCGAATGCAAATTGCTCAATAGATTTCACAGCTTCGGTCATATAGCCTCTACCCTCAAATTCCGTAGCCAACCAGTAACCGATTTCAAATTTTGGAATCGACCAATCAATTCGATGAAGCCCTGACGAACCAACGAATTTGCCAGTCTCTTTTTCGTATATATGAAAGCGCAGGTCAACACGCGTGATGAAATTTGCAATTGCTTTTCGTAAGCTCTCCTCTGTCATATGCAGCTCAGGTTCCGGTTGCGCCCACGGCATCCACTTGCGAAGCGCAGGTAAGGAATCTCGTATTGCGTTCCAGGCATCCATTGCATCTTCAAGTTTTGGAGCACGAATAACCAACCGTTCCGATTCGAATGAATCCGAAAAGCTTGGTATAAACGGAGTCCTTGCAGGCTTCCTTGACTTCTCACCATCTTCCCAAATGACAGGAGTCGTCGTCCCCGCCATAAAGTCTTCGCGTGTTATACCGTAGGTCACTGCATCGTAATAGGAATTCTCTTTTGGTGAAAACCAAGCTTTCCGAAGATGCGCTTCTTTAACAAAACCTGCCCGTTCAAACGTTTTTCGCATCGCTAAGTTATCCTGCCTTGTGTGACCTTCGAGACGTATTTTATTGCCAAATAAATTAAATACATATTCTGCTACAAGCCTTAGTGCTTTGGGTCCGTAGCCGTGCCCTCTCGACATATCCGCTATTCGTAAATCGAATAACGGAATGGCATCTTGTAAATCGTATATCTTCACAATGCCCACTTTTTCCTCGTTTTCATTTTCTACCCAGAATGTTTTCACTTCATCCGACCCATATCCGCCTTCTTCAATTGTTTTTTCAATCAGATGGCGACCGGGATCAGAGTTGCCGTGGAAAGGCCACGTATTTGTAGTGATAAAGTGAATTAACTGTTCCTGCTCTTCCATGGTCCATTCTTTTAAATGCATTCAATTCCGCCTCCGTTTAGAACCTGCTTACTTATTAACACGCAACAAACGAAGCGAGTTCAGTACAACGAGTAATGTCGCACCCATATCCGCGAAGATGGCAATCCATAATGTTAGCCAACCGGGAATGATAAGGAGCAGCGCAATAATTTTTAAGCCTAATGCAAACATAATGTTTTCTTTGATGATTCGCAATGTTTTTCGGCTAAGTTTTATTGTATAGGGCAGTTTTTCTAAATCGTCAGCCATCAGTGCAATATCAGCTGTTTCAAGAGCGGCGTCCGTTCCTGCCCCGCCCATGGCAATCCCGACAGATGCTGCCGCTAAAGCAGGGGCGTCATTGATTCCGTCACCAACCATGGCGACACGGCCATATTGTTTGCTCAATTGTTTAATTGCTGTCAGTTTGTCTTCAGGCATCAGACCGGCACGCACATCCGTAACGCCCAATTCAGCAGCAATTGCTTCTGCCGTCACCTGGTGATCTCCTGTCAACATAACTGAATGACGGATTCCAATACTCTTCAATTGTTGAAGAACCTCACGGCTTTCCGCGCGAATCGGGTCCGTTACTGCCAGCAATCCACCGAACACCGATCCTGATACAATAGCCATCACTGACTTCCCTTCCTGTTGTAGAGATGCCGCTTGGTGTAAGACTGATTCCGGCAACGATGACAGCTCCTGCGCCCAACTGATACTTCCGATATAAGTCCTCACGCCATCAACCTCAGCATAAGCTCCTTTTCCAGTTACTGATTGGAAATTTGAAACCCGAACTTTCTGAGCACCGAATGCATGCGCATAATCAACGACAGCTTTCGCAAGCGGATGCTGTGACAACGATTCGACGGCTGCAATTGCATTTAGTAATTGTACTCGACTTCCTTCATCACTAGGAATGAAATCTGTTACTTCCGGATAGCCTTTTGTTAATGTGCCTGTTTTATCGAAAGCGACAACATTAAGCCTTCCCGTCTCTTCAAGGTGGATACCGCCTTTAATAAGTACGCCTTGACGCGCAGCGTTTCCAATTGCGGTCACGATCGCTACCGGCGTGGAAACTACAAGCGCACACGGACAACCGACGACAAGTACTGCGAGTCCTTGATAAATCCAAGCGCTCCAATCCCCACCAAGTAAAGGAGGAATGATAGCCACTAAAATGGCTATCACGATAATAACAGGTGTGTAATAGTTGGCAAATTCATCGACAAATTTTTGCGATGGCGCTTTTTCCGCCTGTGCTTCTTCTACTAGGTGGATAATTTTCGCAATTGTTGTATCCCCAACAAGCTTCGTGACCGTTACTTCGAGCGCTCCTTCTTCATTGAGTGTTCCCGCAAACACATTATCACCTGGCTTTTTAAGAACAGGAATGGATTCACCTGTAATCGCCGCTTGATTCACTGTAGATGCTCCCGTCAGGATCGCACCGTCCATGGCAATCTTCTGTCCAGGTTTCACGATGAGGATATCCCCGACGCGGATGTCTTCTGTTAAAAGCTCCACGAATTCTACTCCGCGTTTTACCAAAGCAGAGGGCGGTGCAATATCCATTAACTTTCGGATTGACTGCCGAGCTTTGTTCATTGAATAGGCTTCCAAGGCTTCACTGACTGCGAACAAAAAGACAACAACCGCGCCTTCACGCCATTCACCAATGATTGCAGCGCCGATAATCGCAATGGTCATTAGTGTTTTCATATCAAATTCAAAACGAACAAGGTTTAGCAATCCTGTTTTGAATATCCCCGCTCCGCCAACTACGATTGCTATGGCAAATAATAGTATTGCCGCCGGATGTGTTTCTGAGTAGAGGAATGAGATAGCCATCCCTACTATTAAAAAGATAAGCGAAAAAAGTGTAACAAGATTTTCCTTGCGTTTAAAGAAAGGTATCTTCGCTTCAATTACCTTACGCTGTAGCGAAACCACTTTAATACCATCAAAAGCACCCGCTGCTTCAAGGTCTTCTATACTTGCGGTACCGCTGAATGCTAATTTAGAAGCACCAAAATTCACTTGCGCTTCTTGTACAGATGGTAATTTTTTGACGTTATTTTCGAACTTCATGGCACAACTGGCACAAGTCAGATTCTCAAGCCGATATTCTTGTTTTTCAACCGTTGTCAAATTCAACACCTTCAATCGCATGCTCATGTGCAATCTTCACTAGTTTGTAGATGTGATCATCTGCAAGTGAATAGTAGACCATTTTCCCTTTTTTCCTGGACTTAGCAAGTGCTTGAACGCGCAAATACCGTAAATGATGGGATGCAGTAGCGACTGAAGAACCAATGACTGCCGCAACATCGCAGACACACATTTCTTCTTCTATCGTCAGGGAATAAGCGATTTTCAATCTTGTTTCATCTGCTAACGCTTTGAATATCCCTACTGCCGCTCCTAAATCCGGGAGCGCTTTCTGTACACTTTCAACGACTTCTTCATGAACTGATACCACTTCACACACTTCTTTTATCATCCTATATACACCTCATTCAAATGTTTGTTTGATTGTAATTAGTATATGCAAAATTCCGAGAAGTTGCAAGGTTAATCAAACAATGGTTTGAATGTTTATTCGTTCATCAGTATTTCAATGTACGTGCATGGACGAAATCCAGACTTTCTGCTAGAACGTAGCACGACTAAACTGCAATGACGGCTCGGAAAACTCATAACTCGTCGCTTACAATGCCGGAAGCGATGATTTGTATTATCATCCGCAAGAAACATCCAACGCCGATTAAGGAGCCTTTTGAGCAGTTACACACCCCTCATCAACTTGTCATTAAACATGGGGTCGTCGGACCAACAATCGTGAATTACGCGAATAGTAATGCTGTCGATCTCGTTGTTCCCAGCAGCCGCAGTCTTAAAGTGGAAAAACGGAGCGCATTTGCGTCCCGCTTTTCCACTTTTACGTATATTCTCGTACTATTCAATGATGGCATCTCTTGCTCAATCAAGCCGATTCTGCCCCATTCGCAACATGCCTTCTAGTCCTTCATATAATCAAATAAAAGGATAGACCGGCGACTCTAGTCGCCAGTCCCATCCTCCTCTTTTTTATCCTTATGCAATACATCATACAATTCATCCTCAGTAGAAATCGCTGCAAGTTTTACATTCGAACGGTAAGCTGCACGGACAATCACATGCCCGGCAACCGGTGCAGTCAGAAAGACAAAAACAATTCCAAGCAGTAGACGAACACTTACGAAGTGTTGACTAAACAAAAAGTAAATGAAAGCACCTGACAAAGTTAGTAATACAGAGAGCGTCGAGCTCTTCGTTGCAGCATGGGATCTCGTGTAAACGTCAGGTAAACGAAGCAGTCCGAACACGCTGATTAGGCTAGCAATTCCGCCTAGCAAGATTAGAAATGCACCTAAAAATTCACCGATCGCGTTTACGTTCAACAATAACACCCCTCTCAATGAATTTCGAGAAGGCGATTGTTCCAATGAACGATAGAATTCCCATTATGAGAATGACTTCTAAAAACGATTTTGTGTTCATCATTACTGAAATGACCGCTATCGTCGCAATTAAATTGACACCTATGACATCAAGCCCTATAACCCGATCCGGCATAGATGGTCCGAGTATAATCCGTATGACAGCAATGGCTATTGTTATCGAAAATAATATGAGCGAAGTTGTTAGCATTACTTGAATCATTAGCGGGTCACCTCCATGATCGCTCTTTCAAAGTTATGCAACTGCATTAAGAGTCCATCACGTGATTGTTCGACGTCCATCGCGTGGATGTAAAGTACATTTCCCTCAGGGGATACTTCCATGACGACAGAACCCGGGGTCAATGTCAAAAGCAATGATAGCAACGTCACTTCCGAATCACTTTCCAATACAGTTTCATATTTAAAAATTCCTGGTTTAATATTGAGCGTCGGGCTTAGAATCTGTTTCAATACGACGATACTGGATTTGGTCAACTCAGAAATGAAGATGAAGAGCAACTTGATGGTTGCGTACAAGCGGCGCAAGTAAAATTGGGTACCAAAAAATCGGTGCATGAAAAATATGATTCCAATCCCTACTAGGAAGCCGGCAAAGAAAGTCGTAAACTTCAACTCGTCTTCATCCATTAGGAGCATCCAGAGCAAAGCTATAAATAAATTCAACAATAATTGGGCTGGCATAAACGGTCACCTCTTCTTTACGGTTAATGGATAGGAGTGTTCTCGATTATCCGTTGCCTTTCAAAACTGCATCGATATAAATTTCAGGATTCATCAGCGTGCGTGCCGCATCAGAAACGTATGGTGCAAGTCCCTCTGCTCCAACTCCCAATGCAATAGTCAAAATACCGAACAGCACGAGTGGAATAAGCATCCCTTTTTTTAGCGGGACATCGTCATCTTCATTAATAATTGTCTCACCCCAGAAACAGTTCATGAAAATGCGCAACAATGAATAAAGCACAAAAATACTAGATGCGAAGGCAATTGCCAGCAAAACGAATGAACCCGTTTCAATCGCGCCCTGTCCGATATACACTTTGCCGATGAATCCGCTAAGTGGTGGAATTCCGGCAAGCGACAGCATCGTGATGAAAAACAGCCAGCCCAACAACGGATAATTTCGGATTAAGCCGCTCATTTTTTCAATCCTACCTGTTCCTGTCAAGTAAACCATCGTTCCAGCAATCAGGAATAACAGCGCTTTGATAATCATGTCGTGAATCAGATAATAGATAGACCCTTGGATTGCCACTTCTGTCGAAACAGCTAGTCCAACAAGTATAAATCCGACTGCAATGACGACATTGTAGGAAACAATCTGTCGAATATCATTATAGGCGATTGCACCGAAACATCCGCCAATCATCGTTACCGCAGCCATGATGCCAATCATCGAATGTGTTACACCCGGCTCGTGATAAAAGATGAGTGTAAACACGCGGAACATAGCATAGATACCCACTTTCGTAAGTAACGCACCGAACAAGGCCGCAACTGCTGTCGGCGGTGCACTGTATGATCCAGGTAGCCAAAAGTAAAGAAGTAGTCCAGATTTCAAACTGAAGACTATTAAAAATATAATACTAATCACTGTCAATAGTGGCCCTTGTCCGACTTCTGCGATACGAACGGATAGATGCGCCATATTGAGCGTTCCTACTGTGCCGTATAAATACGCGATGCCGACTAGGAAAAACCATGAGGACAGCACATTTATGGAGACATACTTTATCGATTCGACAAGTTGTACCTTCCTACCCCCAAGTGTAATAAGAACGTAGGAAGCTAATAACATCACTTCGAAACAGACGAATAAGTTAAATAAATCACCCGTCAAGAACGAGCCGTTTACACCAGCAATGAGAAAAAACACGAATGGATAAAAGAACATATTTTCATGTGCCCGTCCGATTGAAGAAAACGCATAAATTAGAATGATTCCTGTAACAATCGCGGTCGTCAATACGAGTAGCATGGAAAATGAATCCGCAACGAACGAAATCCCGTAAGGCGGCAACCAGCCACCGAAGTCAATCCGTAAAATCCCATCCGCCTGGATCAGATTCAATATGTATATACTCACGGCGATGGTCACTATAATGGAAACTAGACTGAATCCCCGTTGAGTTTTTATATTGCGTCTAAGAAATATTAGTAAAATCCCCGTCAATAAAGGGATAATCATCGGCATTACAACAATATTATTCATCTTCGAACCCTCTCAATGCAGTCAGACTGTCCGATCCAGTCTCGTTGTATGTTCGGTAAGCTAGTACCAGTAAAAACGAAGTCACCGCAAAGCTGATTACTATTGCTGTGAGAATTAGCGCCTGCGGGAGAGCATCCGTATAGCTTTCTGCATTTTCACCTAATAGTGGGACAGCACCTTTTTTCAGTCCACCCATCGTCATTAGGAGCAAATGTACAGCATGTGACAAAATAGCAGTACCTAGAATAACCCGAACCAGACTTTTGGATAGCAACAAATAGACAGCAACCGTTACCAGCACTCCAACGAGTATCGTTATTAACGTTTCCATCAGCTACACATCCTCACTAATACTTAATATAATTGTTACGACGACGCCGACAACAGTCAGCGCCACCCCAGCCTCGAAAAGAACCATAGTCGACAGCTCTGTTTCCCCGAACACTGGTAAATTGACATGGCTAGCCGTAATTGTTAGGAACTCAGCGCCGAAGATAACCGGTCCGAGTCCCGTTCCCACAGCAAGCAAGACACCGAATGCTGCAATTTTCTTGAAATCGAATGGAATTCCCTTATGAACTGTTTCGATATCGAATACCAAGTAGAGCAGGACGAAAGCAGAAGAAAGGACAAGACCGCCTATGAAACCCCCTCCGGGATTATTGTGGCCAGATAGGAACAATTCAACGCCAAACGTCAAAATGATGAAGACAACGATTTTCGTCACAGTTTGTAAAATGACATCATTAGTTTTCAACGTCCTTGTCCTCCTTCCCCGCCTTTAGTTTAATTAATGTAAACACTCCGATTCCCGCGATGAAAAGAACGACAACTTCCAACATTGTATCGAACGCCCGGAAGTCACCCAAGATTGTATTTACAATATTCTTTCCACCCGTGAGCTCATAAGCATTTTCAAAATAGCTGGAAATTGAATCGAACATTTTATTTCCCTGGACGATTAATGCCAGAACCGTTACAACCGTTCCAACTGATACCGCAATAATGCCTCTTGTAATCTTTGATGAACGGGTTGCTTTCTCTTTGCTCCATTCCGGTAAGAAATAATAACATAAAAGAAATAACGCCGTAGTCACGGTTTCTACGATAATTTGTGTTAAAGCTAAATCTGGCGCTCGGAATACAACAAAGAGAATCGCAATTGAATAACCGAGAACACCATTTAAAAGAATTGCAGTTATACGCGATTTTGCAAAGATAATCGCTATACTCGCACCCATCATTACGAAAACGATGATGAATTCATTAATTGTAATAGGCGCGTCATTAGAGAAATCAATGGAAAACCCACCTGTCCACAATAATCCTCCACCAACCGTCACAATGAAGAATATAAATATATAGGCAAGATAATCCCTAAGGTAGCCTGTCATATAAGTCCGTGTCAGGAATGCCGACCCATTTTCCAACTGCGATAATAGACCGTTATATGCAGTATCTAGATTCCAACGCATCGGGACAATCGTATAAATCCCTCGCCAATATCGGAGGAAGATATATAGTATCGTGCCCAGTATGACGATACCGATTGTCATCAGTAATGGCATATAATTAAATCCGTGCCAAGCGGATATATGCGGAACAAGCCCTTTTGCCCCTTCAAATGGTGGATAGATTGAAGCCATCGCGGGACTCAATAAATAACGTCCCACCACATTCGGGAAGAAAAAGATTCCGACGACAAGTAATGCAAGAATTGATGGTGCAATAAGCATACCCACTGGCGCTTCTTGTGCCTTCCGGTCAAGACGATCCGGCTGATGTTTTCCAAGAAACGTCTGGAAAACGATAATCATGCTATAAACAAATGTCAACACACTCGCAAGCCAAGCGACGACCGGTATGAGCGTTCCCCATATTGGCCCCATTGCAAAAATATCGAGGTTGCGAATAATTAATACAGATTCAAAAAACATTTCTTTACTAAGGAAACCATTAAATGGTGGTAATCCAGCCATTGAAAAACTTCCGATAACCCCAATTGTAAATGTCACAGGCATAAGTGACATTAGTCCGCCAAGTCTCCGGATATCCCGCGTACCGACCTGGTGATCAATAATACCAACGACCATGAATAATGCACCTTTGAACGTAGAATGGTTAATTAGATGAAACAAAGCTGCAAATCCAGCTTGTGTGTAAATAACCGAGTCGGCACTGTAGCCTTCGTTCAGTGCCGCAGAACCAAGTCCGAAGAGGCTCATAATCAGACCGAGCTGACTGATAGTAGAGTAAGCCAACAAGGCTTTAAGATCTGTTTGCCGTACAGCGTTAACGGAACCCCATAACAAAGTAAATATCCCTACGCCAGTCACTGTATAAAACCACACCGATTCCCCACCAAATACAGGCGTAAAGCGTGCCACTAGGTAAATTCCCGCCTTTACCATTGTTGCAGAGTGTAAATAGGCACTAACAGGTGTCGGCGCTTCCATAGCATCCGGTAACCAGATATGGAAAGGGAATTGTGCGGATTTTGTAAAGGCACCGAGTAGAACGAGCAACATTGCCGGTATGAAAAGAGTTTCATCTGTATGCTGGCCAATGGTGCCAATTATTTCACGCACACTAAACGATCCTGTCATTGCATGAAGCATAATAAAACCGGCTAGCATCCCCACTCCGCCTGAAACTGTAATAAGCAACGATTTTTGCGCGCCTGATCTGGACTTTTTCCTGTGATACCAAAACGCGATTAACAAGAATGACGAAATACTTGTCAATTCCCAAAAAACATACAGCACCATCAGATTATCTGACAGGACCACTCCGAGCATTGCACCCATGAACATTAAAAGATAAACATAAAATCGCCCTAACGTTTCACGTTCGGATAAATAATATATGGAATAGAGAATGACTAAACTTCCTACCCCAGTTATAAGTAGAGCAAAAATCATACTTAGTCCGTCAAGATACGTCGTAAAATTAATTCCTGCAGAATCAATCCATTTAATTGTATGTATATACGTTTTTCCTCCCGCAACAGAAGGAATATAACTAGCAAGAAAAATAAATAATGTTAGCGGAACAACCATGACAAACCATCCGATATTTCGGCTCGGGACCCGCTTATAAATGTACGGGATAAAGAGAGCAGCCAAAAACGGAGTGAAAATGGCTAACGTAATTGATAACAAATGCAAACCTCCAGTTCTAAACAGATTAATCCCGTTGATTTTATTCACCTAGAAAGTATACGGAAACCGATAGCTCTGAGTGTGTAGGGATTGTAAATTTTCATAATAGTTAAGTGTGCACTTGACCTGCGTCGTATCTGACGGGATAATAGGGAGCTATAGCTAACAAGCAGAAGGGGAAACTCTATAAGTTTATACAAGAAATTATACACTATAACAGTATGGTTAGCACTTTGAAGGCATTCGATTTACTTATTTCTTGTCAAGTGAAGCAGTTTCATATATAATTGCTTGGTTTTCAATTAATGTTAAACTTCATATACAGATATATAATTAGACAAATAATAATTAAGAGGTGACTACCGTCATGGGCAAAGTAAAAGGTCGTATGGACGAGAGTATTCTCGTTTGTGTCTACTACGGTCCAAATGGTGAACGTCTCATTAGACGTGGACATAAAATCGCGACAATCATGGATTGTCCTATGTATATTTTAACTGTAGACCCATTGCCTTACGATGAATTTGATGCGGAAAAGTCTGAGTATGTCGATCGTTGGAAAGAGCTTGCCGAGGAACTGGATGTAGAAGAATTCATCGTCAAGGATAATGAAAAACGACCTTCTGCAAAAGTGATAAAAGAAGTAGCTCATAAAAACAACATTACTCAAATAATTATCGGACAAACGGCTCAAAGCAGATGGGAAGAGATTACAAAAGGGTCGTTCATGAACGTACTCCTTCGTGAAATCACGTTTGTTGACTTCCATGTCGTCTCTGTCGATCGTGCCATTCGTGACGAAATCGATGGAATGTTTGAAAAAGGAATTCGTGCCTATTTAGTAGAAGATGGGGACGGTTTCCGTATCAATTTCAAATTATCAAAAGAAGTCCGTTTTGAAGGTATTTTCTTTAAAGAAATCGGAACTGATTTCAACAACGGGATTTTTAAATTTATGAGTAACAATAAAATGTGTCAAGTACACATTACAGATGACCAAGTGACTGATCCCTCTTTGTTCTCTTGTAAAACTACTTAAATAAGTAACAAAAAGCGGATGCCCATAAATGGGCATCCGCTTTTTGTTACTCCTCTATTTCTTCGCCTACGATTTTCACTTCAAGCTCAAGGTCTATGTCAAACTTCTTTTTAACCTCCGCTTTAACCATATCAATTGTCTGAATGTAATCAGAAGCTGTCGCATTGTTTTTATTGATGATAAAACCGGCGTGCTTCAATGATACTTCTGCACCTCCATGCCCTTTCCCCTGCATACCGCAGTCTTGTATGAGTTTTCCTGCAAAATAGCCCGGAGGTCGTTTAAACACACTTCCGGCTGAAGGATACTCAAGCGGTTGCTTGGACTCGCGTTGGAAAGTCAAGTCAGCTACTTTCGCATCAATGACATCCTGACTTCCTTGTACAAGCTGGAATTCAGCAGACAGAACAAAGTAACCATTTTTCGAAATAATACTTTGACGATAACCGAGTTCGAGATCATCTTTTGTGAGGATTAGCCGTTCGCCCTTTGGCGTCAGCACCGTCGCCTGAACAATAATATCTTTTATTTCCCCTCCGTATGCACCGGCATTCATCGCCATTGCACCTCCGATAGAGCCCGGAATTCCGCATGCAAATTCGATGCCCGACAGTCTAGCTGCTGCTGCACGTTTTGAAACATCAATAATCAGTGCACCCGCTTCTGCATGTATGAGCGAACCTTCAATTCTTATTTCACTAAGCTCTGACAAATGAAGGACAATCCCCCTTACACCGCCATCCCTGACGACCATATTTGACCCATTTCCCAGTAATAACAACGAAACCTTATTTTCATATGCGTAGCGTACTGTGGCTTCTGTTTCATCTATAGTTCTAGGGATGACGAGAAGGTCTGCAGCTCCTCCAAGTTTTGTCATCGTGTATTTGCCAAGTGGTTCGTCAATTAGTAATGTGCCTTGTGTAATTTTTTTCTGAAGTTCTTTAAACCATTGATGTTTTGACATCAACATTCAATCCTTTCAATATCAAATACGCCTCGGCGTAATTGCGTCCAGATTTTGAATCGAGCTTGAGGCCTACAGGGGGGTAGGATTGAACTCCATCCTTCCGCTGCCGCAGGACGCGGCAATCTTAGACTGCCTTCCTCTTGACTCCTTTCAAAATCTGTGACATCCGCCGGAGGCTTTATCAGGGAGGAATTGAACTTCATTCCTCCCTGATAAAGCTTTTCATCTTTAATAGTATGCTTGGAAACTTTTCTTTTGACAAGGAATTCTAATTGATTTGAAATCGACCTCCTCAATTCCCTCCAAATTCATCCAAATAAATACCTTGACTTCAAGATATAAATGGAATATAGTAGAAACATATTCAAATAGGAAAGGGAGTTTTTCACAATGACAAAATGGACAGTAGACGCTTCACATACAGGCGTCGGTTTTTCGGTAAAGCACATGATGGTTTCAAAAGTAAAAGGACGTTTCACAGGGGTAGAAGGCACACTCGAAGGTAGCCCTGAAGACTTAACTGGCGCCAACCTCAATTTCACAATTGATACAAATACAATTCATACAAACAGCGAAGACCGTGATAACCACCTCCGTTCTGCTGATTTCTTTGATGCAGAGCAATTCCCAAGCATCACATTCGTTTCAACTGCTATTACTAAAAAAGGCGGAAACGAATATGACGTTACTGGCGATATGACAATAAAAGACGTGACGAAAGAAATTACGTTCGAAGCTGAATACGAAGGTACTGCTAAAAACCCTTGGGGTGTAGATGTCGCTGCTTTTGAAGTTGAAGGCAAAGTCTCAAGAAAAGAATTCGGTCTTACATGGAACCAAGCACTTGAAGCAGGTGGCGTTCTGGTTGGCGATGACATTAAGATTTCAATCGACTTACAACTTAACCCCGCTCAATAAATAATAGGTACGGCACCCCGTGTCTAGCATTTTAACAAATAAATGGACCAAGTGATCATAATGATCACTTGGTCCATTTTAATTGCGTTATGAATCAATCACACCTCGGTGTGATTGATTCAAGATTTTGAATTGAGCTTGCTCAATTAACTCCCTTCAAAATCTGTGACATCCGCCGGAGGCTTTAACAGGGAGGAATTGAACTTCATTCCTCCTAATTCAGCAAGGGTTCGAACCCCCGCTGAATTGTAGGCTTCGTTCGCATTCATCTCGCCACTTATAGAAGTGGGAGACTTCTGCTGAATGAAGTTAAACTTCTTCTTCCTCAGCTTGGCGGAGAGCTTCAGCAAATGATTCAGCAGGTTGAGCACCTGAAATTGCGTACTTACGATTAATCACGAAAAATGGAACACCCTTCACGCCAAGTTGTCCAGCTTCCCCTATATCCATTTTTACGTCTTCTGAAAATTCATCAGAATCGAGAACTTCTTTCACACGGTCGTGGGAAAGTCCTGCCTCTTCGGCAATACGGAGCAACACGTCATCAGTTCCAATCTTTTCCCCATCGATGAAGTAAGCCTTCAGTAAATTTTCCGTTACCACCTTGCTGAGGCCCTCCTGTTCCGCAAGTTTCGCGAGACGATGTGCATTAAATGTATTTGCAGGCGTCATTTTATCAAAGTCGTAATCTAGTCCTACAGTTTTTGCTTGTAGCTCCACATTATCGGTCATGTTTTTTGCCTCTTGAGCACTCATACCATACTTTTTAGCTAGATCCACCCGTACAGAATCATTGGACTCAGCAGCCGAATTCGGATCAAGTTCATAGGCTTTGAAAACAATTTCAGCTTTTTCCGAAAGTCCGGTTTGTTCCAGTGCCTCTTCTAATCTGCGTTTACCAATGTAACAAAACGGGCAAACGTAGTCTGACCAAATCTCGATTTTCAAATTATATTTACCACCTTTCATATCCCTATTTTAAATTCAATCCAAGAAGGGAACAATGAATATGCTTACTACTATTTCGAACATTCTTGACGGAGGTTATAATTTTGACCAATTCATTATGGCTAAGTACTGCACACCCCCGAGAAGCCTCCCCTGAAATCGATGGTGATATCACTTGTGACGTCTGCATCATTGGCGGTGGTCTTAGCGGAATTGCCAACGCTTACTTTCTAGCAAAGGAAGGGAAAGATGTAATTCTGCTTGAAAAAGATACGATTCTGGCAGGCGCCACGGGTAACTCTACAGGGAAACTCACTGTCCAACATGACCTCGTCTATGCAAAGCTACTGAAACAATTCGGACGCGACAATGCAAAATTGTATTTTGAAGTGAATCAAGAAGCTGTCCAATTCGGCAAATCCTTTGCCAATAAAAGTGAACTTAAGATAGCGGACTCTATTCTTTACTCCCAATCCAAACTTGGCACTGATATGCTTCGTTATGAAATGAAAGCCTATGAGGAACTAGGTATCCCGGGCGAATTCGGAAAAAACTCAGAATTGCCGATACAGATGGATGCAACACTCACCTTGAAAAATGAAAGCCAGATTCATCCTGTTCGTTTCGGGCAACATCTAGCAAAGCTCGCAGTCGAAGCGGGCGCACGTATTTACGAAAATTCGGATGTTGTATTGATGGACTTAAAAAAACGGCTACTTTCCACGAAATCTGGACACGAAGTTAAATTCACCGAACTCATTATATGTACGCACTACCCAATAGAAGCACTGCGTGGACTTCAAATCATGAAGTTATCCGTCGACCGTTCTTATATCGTCTCAGCAGAAGGTAATATGGCTCTACGTGGCCAATATATTTCAGTCGACGAACCGAAACGGTCAATCCGAACTGCGCAAATTGATGGAAAAACATTTTTCCTACTTTCAGGCGAAAGCCATCAGGCAGGCATGGAAAGCGATACGCAAGTACATTACAATCGACTTTATACCGAAGTGAGAGATTTATATAGGCTGTACACAATCACTCATGGCTGGTCCGCACAAGATCCACAGACACCGGATTTGATACCGTACGCGGGAATAATTTCTGCAAGCATGCCTAATGTCTATTTGAGTACGGGTTATCGAAAATGGGGATTATCGAATTCAATGGCGAGTGCTCGAATTATCAGTGACCTTATTGTCGGAAGAACTAATCCCGCGTCCGAACTATATTCGCCAGATCGAACGGGGTTTGGGACATTTTTACTACAAGCCTTAAAAAATACCGGCATCGTTTTAAAGGAATTTGCGGGTGGTCACCTGACTCGTACCGACTCCCCTATTTGCACGCATATGGGTTGTAGGACGAGGTGGAATGCCGGAGATGAAACATATGATTGTCCATGTCACGGTTCACGCTTCCGAAAGGACGGCTCAGTTCTAGAAGGTCCAGCGACAAAACCGCTGAATTTGTAGTCAATTACGCCTAGGCGTAATTGCGTCCAGATTTTGAATCGAGCTTGAGGCCTACAGGATGTAAGTCATGCAACAGGGAAGGATTGAACTGCATCCTTCCTTGTTGCCGCAGGACGCGGCGATCTTAGGTTGCCTTCATTGACTCCTTTCAAAATCTGTGACATCCGCCGGAGGCTTTATCAGGGAGGAATTGAACTTCATTCCTTCTCGTTCAGCGGGCGTTTGGACACCCGCTGAACAGGAATACAAAACCGCATCCTTCTCCCACCTATGGAGGTGAGAGTCCTCTGCTGAATAAAGATAAAGCGTTACCTCTTTTTAAGGTATACTGTCTAAAAAGGGGTGTTTCTATGACTTTGCGTGAAATTCGACGGATTCGAAGGTCTGATGAAGACCGTTATCCGTTCAATCCAGACATCATTCAAAATTTTGAATCCCTGACATTGAAAGCCCCTATTACGATTATCGCCGGAGATAATGGAAGCGGTAAAACGACGTTATTGGAAGGTATTGCAGCAGCTGCCGGTAGCACACTCATTAGCGGAGAGCATATGGAAATGGATCATTCACTATCCCCCGCATTCGAATTGGCAGATGAATTCAAATTAATTTGGTCAGTGAAAACAGGCAACGGCTTCTTTTTCAGGGCTTCTGATTTCGTTACGTATATACGCAGCATCGCCAACATCCGAGAAGAAGCACGTCAAAAAATAAAAGAGATTAAAAGGCGTAATCCGAATAGCCTGGAAGTACTTCCCTACGCTAGAACGTATAACGAACTACGGAATTTATACGGCGAAGGATTGGAAAAACGTTCGCACGGGGAAAGCTTTCTCGACTTGTTTCAAGCACAGTTTCAACCAAACGGCTTTTATATCCTCGATGAGCCTGAGGCACCTTTATCACCGAATCGACAACTCACATTGCTGGCAATTCTCCACGACATGGTTGCCGAAGGTGCACGATTCCTCATTTCCACCCATTCACCCATGCTTATGGCATATCCTGGTGCGGATTTGTATGAGATTCAAGACGGCGAACTGGTGAATGTTTCGTTCGATGAAATCAGACATGTTAGTATGACGAAAGACTTTTTAAAGGATCCGGAGAGATATTTGCGGCATTTGTTTAAGTGATCAATAAATTGTTACAAAACAAAAAAAGGTTGCAATCCACCTTGTTCGCGGATTACAACCTTTTACTATTTATTTCATTTTAACGCTTCAGTCAATACTGGGACAATTTGCATCTTGCGGGAAACGACGCCCTTTAAAGTTGCTGTATTGTTTACAAGTGTCACATTGAAAGCTGCACTTGCACGAACTGCTTCTTTACCAAGCACCAGGACGATCGAGTCATTATTCAATATGTCGGTAACGACAAACAAAAATAGATCAAGTCCTTTTTCAGCAATGACACGATACAGAAGGTCTTCTAGATCCGCTTGGCGGTTCATGACATCATTTACGTCGATTGCATTTACTTGTGCAATTTCAACTTTCACATCATTGATTGCGAATTCTTTAGCATCCAGTTTCACAAGATCTTCAAGCGTTTTATTGCTCAAATCAGCACCAGCTTTCAACATAGCCAGTCCATACTCTTGTGCATCCACGCCCGTGATGGCTATCATTTCTTCGACAGCTGCACGATCTTCATCAGTATACGTTGGTGACTTGAACAATAGTGAGTCTGAGATAAGTGCGGAAAGCATAAGCCCTGCGATGTTCTTCGGAATTTCAATACCGTTTTCTTTAAATAGTTTGTTTAGAATCGTCGCCGTGCAACCAACTGGCTCTGCACGATAATATAGAGGTTCATTGGTCTCGAAATTGGCGATACGGTGATGATCCACCACTTCAATGATTTGCACTTCATCGATATCATCCACGCTTTGTTGTTTCTCATTATGGTCGACAAGAATGACTTTCGCTACTTCAGGCGCTGCTTTTTCAATCAAGCGCGGCGCTTCAAAACCAAAATATTCAAGTGCATAAGCTGTCTCGTTCGTAATATCACCAAGTCTCACTGCTTCAGCATTCATCCCTAATTGCTGTTTTAGATATGTATAACTGATAGCAGCAGAGATTGAATCGGTATCCGGATTTTTATGTCCAAAAACAAAAACTTTTTCCATGTAAAATAACCTCCTGCTCATTTTATATTCTATTTCATATTATCATAAAGGACGGTCAAATAAAATCGATGCTAATTCATCTTTATTAACGATGAAATCAGCGACCGTATAATTATCCAAAACTGTCAAATAGGCATTCAATGCTTCATGTAATGCACCTTTCAGCCGACAGACCGGTGATAGTATACAACTATTCGATTGGAGATTGAAACACTCTACGAGGTGGAAATCATCTTCAGTCTTTCGAACAAGTTCTCCGACATTGATATTTTCAGGCTCTACCTTCATTCTTATCCCGCCACCTCGACCACGAATCGTCTCGATCAACCCCATTTTTCCAAGCTCGTGTACAACTTTTGTCAAATGATTTTTCGAAATGCCGTAAGCATCTGAAATGTCCTGAACCTTCGATAGTTCTCCGTGTTCTTTCGCACCCAAGTAAATTAATACACGTAAAGAAAAATCTGTATACATCGTAAGACGCATAACTTCACCACTCTTTCCGATACTATTATAACGTTTGTGGCAAGAAGGTGATAGAAATGTGACTAAATTATAAACTCTTCTTAAAGATGTATTTTATATGTATCTTTAATACCTATCATCGTTTATGCTTGTATTAACAACATTAGAAAGGTCGTGTTTCACATGCTATCACAAGAAACCATTACAATTATCAAATCAACAGTACCTGTCTTAGAAGAACACGGGAAAACAATCACAACAGTATTTTACAAAAATATGTTTGAGGCTCACCCTGAACTTCTCAACGTTTTTAATCATGCCAACCAATCACAAGGGCGCCAACAAAGTGCTCTTGCAGGTCTTGTTTACGCAGCAGCTGCTAACATCGATAACCTCGAGGCTGTATTGCCAGCTGTCGTTCAAGTTGCTCACAAGCACAAATCACTTAACATTACGCCAGAACAATACCCCATAGTTGGATATTATCTATTAGGCGCCATTAAAGAAGTATTGGGCGATGCAGCTACTCTCGAAATTATCGGCGCATGGGGAGAAGCTTACGAAGTGATTGCAGGTGTATTCATCGGAATCGAGAAAAAGATGTATGCAGATGCAGAAGGAATGGACGGCGGATGGAAAACGTTCAAAGACTTCGTCATTGCAGACAAAGTAGTTGAGAGTGATGTCATTACATCCTTCTATTTAAAACCCGTCGATGGAAAAGAACTTCCTTCTTACAAACCTGGGCAATACATTACTTTACGCGTTACAATCCCTGGTGAAGAGTATATTCTGAACCGCCAGTATAGTTTGTCACAAGCTCCAACTGGCGATTCTTACCGTATTTCTGTTAAACGTGAAGATGAAAACACGCCAAACGGCAAGATGTCTGTTAATCTTCATCAGGAAATGAACGTCGGAGATACAGTTGAAGTTAGTGTTCCTGCAGGTGTCTTCAACCTTGACATAGATAGTTCGACTCCTGTCACGCTGATTAGCGGCGGTGTGGGTATCACTCCAATGATGAGTATGTTTGACGCAATCGCAAAAAACACACCTGACCGTCCCGCTGCGTTCTTGCATTCTGCACGTACGCGCCAACACCAGGCGTTTGACGCAAAACTACGAACGTTGAATGAATCGATGCCTTCGTCAACTTATGCTGTACTGTATTCTGATGAAGGCGATGGCTTCATCAACCGTGACTTCCTTGCAGCCCACGTCATAGAAGGAAGCGATATCTATGTCTGCGGACCGACAGTGTTCATGCAGTCTGTCATTAAAGATTTATATGCAATGGGAATTGCAGAAGAAAAAGTCAACTTTGAATTCTTTGGACCAGCCCAAGAGCTTGACCTGGTAAGCGTCTAATTTCTTAAAAACGATAAAAATAATGAGCTAAGCACAAAATCTCCACCTAAGAAGTTAGCTTGGAAATATATTCTATTGATTACTAAACAAACAACAAAAGCCGCCACCCAACTTGGGTAGCGGCTTTTGTTATGGAAGAATTTAGTTAAAAACCAGGAACCCCCTTCACTGGATACATACTCTAGTGAAAGGGGTTCCCTGAATCTATTTTTCTTGATGAATCACCTTTGAACTTTAGGAGGAAGCTTGAACGAACTGTAAATTAAAGCCGCTACAAGGAATAGACCAAGATAACCGATTAGTGGATAGAAATAAGCCACAAGCTTCGTAAAGCCAACGAAACTTAACACAAATCCGATTACAAGCGTTACTAAAACAAAGTAATTGAATTTCTTTGTATTGATTTGTATGAAACGTGCTCCGAATGAATAAAACATACTAACAGCTGTATTGAAAATCATTCCGTACAGGACGAATGCCATTAAAATACCTAGTATAGGTGATACCTCGTTGATAATTGCCAGCATTGGCAACTCAGCATCTCCAGCCAGTTCAATTTTCGCGAAAATAGCTAAGTGGCTTAATAGGATGAGGATTCCTAGAGCTAGTCCGCCGAGCAATCCACCCCACGCAGCTACTTTCTCATTCTTCTCTGCTCCACCCATGACGAGGGCCATAGAGGCACCAACAGCAATGTTAAACGATACATAGTTTATGGCGGAAATGAACCAGTTCGGCAAAGTTGTTTTCACTGCAAGTGCAGTTGAATTAAGATCTGCGAATGAACTATCCATTGTCACCAAACTATAAACGGATACAAGAATAACTGCCAGAACCAAGAATGGTGTAATACTTCCAATAATGCCTACAACTTTATTGACATTAAGCATAACCGTCAACATGACAAGAACAATCATTAATAGACTACCGACAAATGGTGGTAAGCCGAATTGCTGATTCAAGTTCGATCCTGCCCCAGCTATCATAACGACACCAACACCAAACAATGTGAAAATAATTATATAGTCAACAAGAACCCCTAAGTATCGACCACTAATTTTGTATATTACATCTTTATGTGATGTAGTCTGCATACGGCTTCCAAGGCGAGTTAGGATCATTCCGAGATATGCAAATAATGCTGTCGAAACAACTGCCCCCGCGATGCCAAGAAGTCCGAAACTTGTAAAATATTGTAGAATCTCCTGGCCAGAAGCAAATCCTGCACCAACGATAATTCCGATGAAAGCGCTTCCCATTTTAATTACGTTTTTCATGATGTTCCCCCCATTATTTCATCACACATAAAGTTAGCAATTACACTAAATAGTCTGAATTCCAACCCTGTGTGTTGTAGTACTGTTCTAACTTATCACTCTTGTGAAACATTTTCAACAACAAAAAAGGCCAATAGATGGCCTTGAAGAAAATTTTGTTTTTTATATGGATTATTACTTCTCTAGAAGTTTGAGAGATTCTCGATTAAACGCAGGAATATCGTCAGGCGTTCGGCTTGTAACGAGCTGATTTTGACAAACAACTACTTCTTCATCAGCATATTTCGCACCAGCATTTTCCATGTCGATTTTTATCGATTTATAGCCGGTTGCATCTCTTCCCTCTAATGCCTTAGCAGTAATCAATAATTGAGGCCCATGACAAATTGCAAATACAGGTTTTTTATCATCCATAAATGTTTTTGCAAACTTTACAAATCGATCATCTGCACGAAGCTGATCCGGTGAAAAACCTCCAGGAATGAATAATGCATCAAAGTCTGCTGGCTTCACGTTTCCTATACCGTGATCCGTCGTCACTTTTACATTCCCTTTCTTACCTGTCACTACCTTACCCGCCTCTTCTTCAATTGTAACTACTTCATGACCGGCATCTTTAAATGCTTTTGCCGGTTCCGTGTACTCTGAGTCTTCAAACAGATCCGTGATTAAAGTTGCTATTTTAGCCAATTTAAATGCACTCCCTTTTTTGTGTCTACTCTAATACAATACCTCTCCTTGTGAATAGTAAACTTAGGATCGGAACTTTGACACGTAGGGATTATCTTTTTCGAAAAAACGCCATGGATAGTGGACCGCTTCCCCGGAGTTTCCAATACCGACTCGCGGACCAGCCATAATTTCTCCCGGCACAACGCCTTCAGCAATGAATAACGGCTTATCTGCCCAATGATGACCATAGTATTGCATGGTCACACCAAGTGCTTTCGATAACTTACCAGGTCCATTCGTCCAATCAGTCATTTTCAGAATTCCCCCTCGGTTTTCCTGTATCATTTCTAATCCAGTCACAGGTTCCGCCCCCCGGATTAAAATAGCATGAGGTGTTCCGATTGGCCCCCCCACAACATTCATCAATGTATGTGTATGCATTTGATACGTATAGACTAACCCAGCAGTTCCAAACATCACTTCAGTCCGTTTCGTCCGCCTATTTTCAAAACTATGTGCCGCCTGATCCTCAGATCCGTGATATGCCTCCGTTTCCACAATACGGACAACAATTGTTCCCTCGGGTTGCTCGTGAACGATATATTGCCCTAGCAAATTTCGTGCAAGTTCAAGTACGGGTGCCTCAAAAAAAGATTTGTCTATAGGTTTATACATAGTAATCGTCCTCCACATCAGTATTACTATTCCCTGGAATCACAATATTAAAATGGTTGAGATGAATTTGGAAAAACTGTAAACTTAAATATGTGGATTTTCAATAGCACACAGAGAAATATTGTGTATAAATAGAGTAAACCGTTCCCAGTCCAGCGGGAACGGTTTACTCTTATTTGTTAATTAATCCTTTTTCAATCAGGAAATCCTTTGCAACGTCCTCCGGTTTTTCCTTATCCAAATCAACGCGGGCATTCATTTTCAACATATCTTCTTCTGTAATCTTACCTGCGAGGCTATTCAATACTTTTTCAAGATCGGGGAATTTCTTCAATGTTTCTTGACGTACAACTGGCGCAGCATCGTATTTCGGGAAAAATCCGAGATCATCTTCTGTCGTTGCAAGTTCGAACATTTGAATACGACTATCCGTTGTGAAAGCCGGTATAACATCAACATCTCCATTTTTCACCGCTTCATACATTACATTGGGATCTAAGCTTTTTGTATCTTTGAATGTGAATGGATATGAATTTACCATGTCATCGTAGCCGTCACCTTTTCGTTCGTAAAAAGCATGCGGTGCACCGAAAATCATTTCTTCATCCGCCGAAATTGCAGCAAGATCAGAATACGTTTTCGCTTGGTATTCTTTATCATTCGTGAATGCAAGTGTATAACCGTTCTCGAAACCGAGCGGCTCAAGCCACGTTACATTGAATTCATCTTCATAGCCCTTCTTAACTCGTTCAAATACACTTTCAGAACTCTCCCCTGCTTCAGACTCCTCTTTTAAAACGTCTTTCAAACCAGTACCCGTATATTCAACGTATAAATCAATATCGCCTTTTTCAAGAGCGGGCGTCATAATTGCAACTTCACCCAATCCATCTTTGTACGTAACTTTATAATCTGTTTCAGATTCAATATATTGACCTAATATATGCGGCAATATAAATTGCTCCGTCCACGGTTTTCCGCTAATTACGATTTCATCTTTACCACCACATGCGCCTAGCAGCACCGTTAATGTCAATAAAATAATTCCAATACCTTTTTTCATCTTTCTTCCCCCTTTAATGTTGTACCCCTTTTGGTGTTACCTTCTTCTCTACCCACTTCAGGATGAAATCAAAAGCAATGGCCAGTAATGCGACCGGCAGTGCTCCAGCAAGGACGAGTGCGTTGTTATAGGACTGTAATCCTCGGTAAATGACATCTCCCAGCCCTCCAGCCCCCACGAACGTTGCGAGCGTCGCAATACCGACAGTCAGCACAGTTGCTGTCCGTATACCTGCCATGATGATTGGCAACGCAATCGGAAACTCAATTTTCTTCAAGATTTGATTTGGGGTCATCCCCATTCCACGCCCCGCCTCTATAATTGCTTCATCCACACTCGTGAGACCTGTATATGTATTTCGAACAATCGGCAATAATGCATAAATAATAAGTGCAATAAGAGCAGTTTTTGAACCAATCCCAATTAATGGGACGAGAAAACCGAACAACGCAAGACTCGGTATTGTCTGTAAAATAGCCGCGACACCGATAATCGGTTCTGCGAAACGGCGGTGACGGGCAATAAGCATTCCAGCTGGCAAAGCAATGAGTATTCCAACGGCTAGCGCAACAAAAGAGAGGTAAATATGTTGGAGGAAAGCTTCTGTAATCATATCTGAACGACTTGTCACCGTTTCAATAAAATTCTTCATTCTTTCACCCACCTTCCATTCTCCATCGACGCCTGTAACAAAGAATGGTGACCGATATATCCAATCACTGCATCATCCTCCGTAACTGCTAGCCGGTTCGACGGATGCGCATCCAATACTGCAATGGCCTCATTGACCGTCAACGCAGAAGGTACTTTCCTAACTTCACCTGCCCATGTTTCATCGTAGAACTTAATGAACTCTATAATACGTCGTTGACCAAAATTGCGTTGCCTGTCAATACGTCCCTGTCCAATGAATTCACGAACAAACTTAGTTGCTTGGTTTTCTATTAAATCGGCAGGCGAAGACATTTGCTCAATTTCCCCGTCCCGCATGACAATAATTTGATCTGCGATATCGAGCGCTTCATCCATATCATGTGTTACAAATACAATTGTCTTCTTAATTTTCAGCTGTAGCTTTTTCAATTCCTTTTGCAGCTGTTCACGACTAATTGGATCGAGTGCAGAGAACGGCTCGTCCATCAATATAATATTGGGATTGCTCGCAAGTGCTCGACTTACGCCGACTCGCTGTTGTTGTCCTCCCGATAGTTCAATAGGATAGCGTTTTTTGAATACCGACGGATCGAGATCCACCATGTCAAGCAGCTCATTTACACGAACAGCAATTTTCTTTTTATCCCATTTGAGTAATTCAGGAACAAGAGCAATATTTTCTTCAATCGTCATATGAGGAATGAGGCCGATTCGTTGGATGACATAGCCAATTGAACGTCGTAGCTCCACCTCATCCCGTTCGATAATTGGCAGCTCATCAATATAGACGGCTCCTTCAGTTGGCACTTCCAACCGATTGATCATCCGCATAAGCGTCGTTTTTCCGCAGCCGGAAGGCCCTATAATAGCCGTCAACTTATGTGTAGGGATTGTCACAGATACATTTTTCAACGCTTTTGTTCCATCTTCAAAACGTTTTGTTACATTTTCAAAGCGAATCATTGAACTCCTCCTTTTGTAGTTCGTTGCGGCGAAGTCTCCAACCATCTTTCAACCTCAACCGAGGTCTTCAACAGTACGACACCCGCTTTCACTTTCTGATGAATCGTTCCACTAGTTCATTCCCTTCAAAATACGACCAATCTTCAACCAATCTGCATCTAGTGAAGGTCTATGCGAAGGCCTGTAAAAGATTGATGCGGGATGAAATGTCGGTACAATCTTGTACAACTTTTTTGTCTTGTTGAAGGTCGTGTCATCCAGTTCGTTTAAATACTGAATGGGTCGCTCCAACAGCTGTCCGTGGAGTTCGGTCACCTTCATGCCTTTTCCAAGTAACCTCTGCAACCCGACGTTACCGAGCGTGACAATGAGCTTCGGTTCAATATTTGCCAGTTCATAATCCAGGATGGGAGCATGTGCCAGAATTTCTTTTATCGTCGGAGGCCGATTATATTTCCGTTCTGTCGTTGTTCCATCACGGTTATTTTTTGTTCCCCATCTATAGGGCCTGCTTCGGACCGCACTTGTAATATAAACGTCTTCACGCGTTAATCCAATTGTCGCAAGTGACTTCATCAATTCCTTTCCTGCACGGCCTATAAAGGGAATACCATCGACCAATTCAAATTCTCCAGGCGCTTCACCGATTAGCATCAGTTCGGGATTTCTGGGACCTTCTCCGTAAATAAACCCCTCTACTGGAAAACCTTCTATCCGTTTTCTACCAAGACTCGCAATTGATTCAGGAATCCGAAACATCTAAGCACCTCCAACTTGTGTTTTCATTCTACCAAAATAAGCCTTTCCATCAAAAGGAAAGACTCCGTACGTTATCGCTATTGGCGTGTCGTGTTGTTTAGTATTCAAATTAGCCCTGATGCTTTAATGACAGTAGAATCGATCTATTCATACGACCCCGTCCCAATGCCAATTCAACTTACATTGTTCACGAACCGACATTGCCCATCCAATTTATCCTTACCCTTCTTACTGACAGATATAGAAGGATGTTTTAATAGTATGAACTAAAAAGACCTACCTAACATCAGGCAGGTCCAACTTCATTCCAATTCCATTTGTTTCGTCTCTGTCCCTAAAAACACAACAGCTATCACACCAATAATTATCGCACCGCAGAAGATACCAAATACCGTTTCGAAACCGTAGCCTGCCGCAAGTAGTGAACCTACGAGCAGCGGCCCAAAAATACCGCCGATACGTCCTACCGCAGCCGCCATTCCGGAACCCGTTGCACGGATTGCAGTGGGATATTGTTCTGGAGAATATGCATACAATGCTCCCCATGCCCCTAAATTAAAGAAAGATAGCAATGCGCCCGAAATAAGTAACAGCGGAAGTGTCTCTGCATTGCCGAAAAACAAAGCACTTGCCGCAGTTCCAATTAGATATGTGGCGAGAACAAACTTCCGACCTGCTCTTTCTATTAACCAAGCAGCTGTGAAGTAACCCGGCAACTGAGCAAGCGTCATAATGAGAACGTATTTGAAGCTATGAATCAAATCAAAGCCTTTCATTACCATGACACTTGGCAACCAAAGGAACATGCCATAATACGAGAATACGACCGTGAACCAGACAATCCATAACATAAGTGTCCGTCGTGCATACTTCTTCGACCAAATCGTCTTAATTTTTTCACCGGCTGTCTGTTTCGGTTTTCCATCAGCCACGAACTTTGGTGAATCAGGCAATCTCCTTCGAAGGTAAATGGCGTAAAAAGCTGGAAGTGCTGTAATAATTAAAGCAACTCTCCAACCGTAATCTGGGATAATAAAATAGGCGATTAAAGCTGCTATCAACCAACCTGCAGCCCAGAAACTTTCTAGGAGAACGACAACTCGTCCTCGCTCATGCGCCGCAACACTTTCAGCTACTAGCGTTGATGCGACAGGTAATTCGCCGCCAAGACCTGCTCCAACAAAAAAGCGCAGGATGAGGAATGCGGTGAGCGTCATTGTCAGTGCAGACAAACCGCTTGCAACCGAGAATAGAACTAACGTCATCATAAAGACGTTTTTTCGTCCAATCCGATCTGCAAGCAGTCCAAAACCAAATGCACCGAAAGCCATCCCAATGGAGTTGACACTTCCTATCCAACCCATTTCAGTTGGTGTCAGATGCCATTCCAATGCAAGTGCTGCTATAACAAAGGAGAGAATTCCGACGTCCATCGCGTCGAACATCCAGCCCGTTCCAGCAAGTACTAATAATTTATTTCTTGAAATCCCCTGTTTGTTCTTTTTCACAATCCCCTGCACCTCGTTGTCCGGTTTTTTTAAGTGTCATTACACCTGTCATTATACCCCGTACAACAAAGTGACACAATGTTTTTTAAACCACTAGAACGAGACTTACAGCCATTACTGCCATTCCTGCCATAAAGCCATAAACCGATAAATGCGCTTCGCCATATTCTCTCGCTGCCGGTAGCAGTTCATCGATAGAGATGAATACCATAATCCCTGCAACCGCGGCAAAAATGACGCCAAACATTACACCGTTTAAATAAGGCATTAAAATTAGAAATGCTACTATAGCACCAAGAGGTTCAGCTAATCCCGACAAAAAGGATAATTTGAATGCTTGTTTCCGATTACCCGTCGCAAAATAAATGGGGATAGCAACCGCAATACCTTCGGGAATGTTGTGAATTGCAACCGCGATGGCAATCGCAATACCGAGCGTTGGATCTTGTAACGCAGATGTGAACGTCGCAATACCTTCAGGAAAGTTATGAATTGCAATGGCTAGTGCCGTGAACATACCCATTTTCTTCAGCTTGGCATATTCATCATTCGTTGGACCCGCATTAACATCCTCAACACTCTTCACTTCATGCGGATTCCCAATTGCAGGAATGAGACGATCAATTAAGGCGATAAGTAGCATTCCCCCGAAAAAACCGGCGATAGTTGCCCAATAGCCATTGGTTAGTCCAAGATCTAATACAAGTGCGTCTTTTGCTTTTACAAATATCTCAACAAGTGAAACGTAAATCATTACACCTGCAGAAAAACCAAGTGCTATTGAGAGAAACTTCGTATTTGTTCTTTTCGTAAAAAATGCAAGTAAACTTCCAATCCCAGTTGCTAGCCCTGCAAATAGCGTTAGGGCGAATGCAAATACTACAGTTCCGTCCATTTGCACATCTTCTTTCTATTTCTAAGTTAAAACTAGTGTATGCTATAAGTTTCCCTTACGCAACATTATAATGAGTCTTATTAAATATTTATGCTGAAATAAAGAGTTCCATTGAATTACTGCTGCGTTAGTGGACGCTTCTTGACGTAGGAGAGGTCAATGAAAAAGCCAAATACAGGAGGAATGAATCAGAGATTCTGCTAATACCGCTGCGCCGCTTTGTGGATGCCTCCCGCGATAAGCCAGAAAGAAGACCACTTTCAGTCTTATCACTCCGGCTACCACGAAGTCGCGCCTGCGCTGGATGGTCTCTATGCAGGAAAGCGCATTTCATTATCGGGGATAAGGCCTGCAGCCTGAAGTGCGTCTTTCTTCAATGAAATTTATATCAAATAGTAATCACATTATAATCTCAGTCTATACATCTCAAAATCACTTTCAATAATGGACACTCCAGCGCCAGCGTGGCAAAGGGGTAGCCGAAGCCATGAGACTGGATGCGAAGCGTTAATCCAGGCTCATGGGAGGCCACTGAAAAAGTTCTTTTTTATAGTGAGAACTAGTTGATTGTAGTGAAGAGCGGCGACTCCAGCGGGAACAGCGCCAGCTGAAGACCCCGCAGGAACGCAGTGACGAGGAGGCTGAAGCCGTGCCCGCGGAAAGCGTCCGCTCGGAACGGAAATCAACGGGGTTGAAGGGAATCGGACTTTTTCAGTGGCCTCGCTCATGGCGAGAAGCATCCCCAGAGCGCCAAGCGATCTAAAATGTACACTCTGAATTAATTCTCTCTCAATAATAGAACACTTCTAGACAAAAAAGAGCCAGCACACTTTTTAGTGTGCTGGCTCTTTTGCTATTATTACAATACTTCTTCGACTTCTTTAACCATTTCTTTCACAGACTGAAGTCCGCCTCCAGATAGGTACCAATAGTTCGGATCTAAGTAGATGATTTTACCGTCTTGATAAGCATTTGTTTTCTTAACAAGGTCGTTTTCAATCGAATCTTTCGCACTTGCATCTCCGCCTACCGCAGCATCACGGTCTATAACAAAGAGAATATCCGGGTTCGTTTCAAGGATATATTCGAATGTGATGCTTTGACCATGTGTAGACACTTCAAGATTTTCATCAGCTGCTGCAAAGCCAAATACGTCATGAATAATACCAAAACGTGAACTCGGTCCATAAGCACTTACTTTTCCTTCATTTCCAAGAACGATCAATGATTTAGCATCACTCTTGCTTGATTTTTCATTAATTGCTGCAATTCTTTCATCAAGGTCCGCAAGTTCTGCTTTCATTTCATCTTCCTTACCAAAGAGCTCTGCAACCATTTCCATGTTTGTTTTGAATGACTCCATATAGTTTGCTGTATCTACGCCTACAAAGACTGTTGGAGCAATTTCACTCAATTCCTCATACATAGCAGATTGACGTCCTGAGATGAAAATCACATCTGGCTGCATTGCATGGATTGCTTCAAAATCAGGCTCTTTAAGACCTCCAACGTTCGTATACTTTGAATCCTCGTATTGAGACAAGTATGAAGGAACGTTCATTTGTGGGACACCCGCAACTTCAACACCAAGCTCGTCAAGTGTGTCAAGCATACCAAAATCGAATACGACAACTTTTTCAGGGTTTTTTTCGATTGTAGTTTCACCAAGGTCGTGCGTAATTACCATTGATTCTGCTGTTTCGGCTTCTTCAACATCTGGTTCTGCTTTATCTCCAGTTGCTTTATCATCCGCTGCATCATCATTTGTTCCGCAAGCTGCAAGTAAAGCAATTAATGCGAACATCATCATTGTCATTAGTAGTTTCTTCATCAAAAACCATCCTTTTAGTTTTATTGTAAGTTTAATCTTCTTCAGTCAGATTGACGCCTAAATTCCGGATGCATTTCGCTCTTCCTATTAAGAATCGAAGTACACACATATTCGGCAATTAGCCATTTGTTTTATTGGAATATCCATATCGTAAATATCTTTTAACGAATCGGAAGTGATAATTTCATCGGTCGGGCCATCTTTAACAACGCGTCCTTCTTTAAGTGCAACGATGCGGTCAGAGTAAACAGATGCAAAGTTAATGTCGTGCAGCACGATGACGACTGTTTTACCAAGATCGTCTACAAGTCTTCTCAATATCTTCATAATCTGAACGGAATGCTTCATATCTAGACTATTGAGCGGTTCGTCCAGCAAGATATAATCCGTATCCTGGGCGATAACCATCGCAATGAATGCGCGCTGACGTTGTCCACCTGATAATTCGTCCAGATAATCGTGTTGCATGCTCATTAAATCCATATAATCCATTGCTTGCTCGACAAGCCGTAAGTCTTCTACAGTTAGTTTGCCCCTGGAATGTGGGAAACGGCCGAACGATACTAGTTCACGGATTGTCAAACGAACGTTCATGAAATTAGATTGCTTTAATATGGAAACTCTTTTTGAAAACTCATTTGAATTCATCTGTTTAACATTATCTTTATCAACGAGTACTTCACCCGTATCTGCATCAAGCAGACGGCTAACCATTGAAAGGAGCGTTGATTTACCCGCACCATTTGGACCGATGAAAGATGTGATCTTTCCACGATGAATATTCACATTTACCTTTTCAACGACCGCTTTTTTACCATAAAACTTTGACAGTTCACGGACTTGGATCATGTAGATCGACTCTCCTTTAATAGTAAGTAGATGAAGTAAACGCCACCGATGAAGTTAATAATCACACTGAGTGTCGTAGAGAAAGTGAAGACTCTTTCGACGACCCATTGTCCACCTACAAGGGCGATGATACTCATAATAGAAGCACCAGCGATTAAAACCGTGTGCTTATATGATTTAAAAAACTGATAAGACAAATTCGCGACAATCAGGCCGAAGAATGTAATCGGTCCGACAAGTGCAGTAGAAACCGCGATTAGTACAGCGGACAATACAAGCATCGTTTTGACGACTTTGTCATAAGATACGCCTAAGTTAATGGCGGTATCCCTTCCAAGCGAGAGCACGTCGAGTTCGTTAATATACCTCCAGCCAATTAGTAAGCTGATAGCAACAATCCCAAGTGCCCACCAAACGAGGTCTCCGCTGACGTTATTGAAACTTGCAAACATCATATCCTGTACGAGCATGAATTCATTCGGATCAATGAGCACTTGCAGAAACGTCGAAATGCTTCCAAAAAATGTTCCTACAATGATTCCGACAAGCAACAGAAAGTAAATTGGCTGTTTGCCTCCTCGGAATAAAAAGCGGTAGAGGAGAAGCGCGAATACAACCATTGCAGAAACAGATAATATGAAATTCACATGTGTATTGACAATGGCCATATGCCCTGAACCAAGGAAGAAAATAATGGCGGTCTGTAACAATAAGTATAGTGAGTCCAGCCCCATAATGCTCGGTGTCAAAATGCGGTTATGTGTGATTGTCTGGAAGATGACTGTTGAATACGCTATGGCGACGCCCGTAATGGCCATCGCCATTACTTTGATGCCACGGCGTGGTAATGCATAGTCAAAACTTCCGTTTAATCCTTGAAAAAGATACAAAGCACAGGAGATAACAGCCATTACGCCAAGAATGATGAGTTTCGTAGAGTTACGCATAGGCCTTCCTCCTAAACAATAAGTATAGGAAGATTCCGCTGCCGATAACGCCTACCATCAAACTAATTGAAATCTCATAAGGATAGATAAGCACTCTGCCTAAAATATCACAGAGGAGCAAGAATATTGCACCGAGCAGTGCCGTGTGTGGCAATGTCTTCTGTAAATGATCACCTTTATAGATTGATACAATATTCGGTATGATTAATCCTAGAAATGGAATCATTCCGACTGTTAAAACGACCGTAGTCGTAATCAGTGCAACTAAAATGAGGCCGATATTGACAATCTTCCTATAAGCAAGCCCGAGGTTTTTCGAGAAATCCTCACCCATTCCTGCAACCGTAAATCGGTTTGCATATAGATAGGTAATGATGAGAACGGGTATGCTTATGTATAGAAGTTCATAACGTCCTTTCATAATCATCGAAAAATCACCTTGTAACCATGCCGACATATTTTGAATAACGTTCGCTTTATAAGCAAAAAACGTCGTTATCGATGACAAAATATTACCGAACATAAGCCCGACGAGTGGAATGAAAATCGCATCCTTGAATTTAATTCGATCAAGGATTTGCATAAACAGTAGCGTGCCGGCAAGCGCGAATACAAATGCTACAATCATCTTTTCAATCGTGGATGCGTTTGTGAATAACAACATAGAGACAAGAATACCAAGCCGCGTTGCATCCAAAGTTCCCGCTGTAGTCGGAGAAACAAATTTATTCCGGCTCAACTGTTGCATAATGAGGCCCGCGATACTCATACCTGCTCCTGCAAGGAGAATGGCAACTAGTCGCGGCAAACGGCTGATCAAGAAAATTTCTGTTGCTTCCGAATCAAAATCTAGCAGAGCCATTGGCGTGATACGACTCACTCCTACGAATAACGATAGGAATGAAAGAATGATAAGTGCGATGAATAAGTAACGTATCTTCATGGGAAGCCTCGATATCAATTATTTGCAGCCAATTGAGAATTCATTAATGAAAACCATTATCAATTGGCTACAAATTCAATTATAACATGTCAGAAATAGGTGTCAACGATTAACTGAAAATCATTATCAATTAGAATTGAAGTGCTAAATCATAGAGCGCTTCGAGTCCTAGATTTCAATCCACTTTCTACATTTCTAGTAATAAAAAGAGGGCACCAGATTGGATATCTGGCGCCCTCTATCTATCTCACTGACCCATTGTTTCATTGATGTCGACTGCGTTATCAATTACCTCTTGTGGAACTTTAATGTTATCAATTTCATTTATTTTACTAATGTCTGCCTTTACTTTTTGGTCAATCTGCATTTCTTCGCCTTCAATTTTCATTATCATATCCATATTCATATTGAACGCGTTTGTGTAGAAGGTTTTTTTATCGATGAATATTTCATATTCTAGTACTTTCACATCCATATTTTCCAATACTTCCGCCTGTTGTTCATCCACTTCCAAACCAGCGGGTAAATTTTCAGTTGCTACTTTCTTAAACAACTCACTGAATTTATCACCTGATGCAGAAAGTTTAAGGATATATTCATCGTCCGTCTGCTCAAATTTAAATTCATCTACAAAATCTTTAAATATATTCATATCAAGTGTCGGGTCTGCCCCACCAGCCATTTGACCAACCATTTCCTCGTACATATCATCCGGGAACTTGATCCACCCCTCTGCTTCAGGGTTACTCATGAAGAAACCATCTTCTGCCATGTACATTTTCATGTCCATCTTACCTTGCTCTCCCATATCCACGTTCATATTCAGATACATAGTCAGGGGCTCAATGATCATATCCATGTCCATTTTAATTTTGCTGTCCATTTCCAACTCTTGACTTGGCATCTTTACGAGCTGATCAATTTCCATTTTTGCATGCATACTCTTTTGTTCATCCGAAACTTCCATTGCTTTTTCATATACTTCTTGTGCTGTCATTTCACTTTTGTTTTGAAGTTCTCCTTTCTTTCCTGTCTCTTGATCGGTTTTCGGTTCTGCTGTTGTACTACATGCTCCAAGACCGAGGATTAGAACACCAGTCGCTATACCCTTTATCCACTTTTTCATATCCTTCGCTTCCTTCCATTTCCAGATTTCTTTTACATATACTCATACGACCCGATTTGCAAAGAGTTTCATGATTCGGTGAAATTGAATCATAGTACTCATTCTTCACCATAAATAAATAGAACTACATGCCTTTTATTTCGGTTTCTGAAATTTAAAATCGTTTTTTGTCTTCATCTCCGCTATACTTGCAATTATCAGACAAAAGGGGATTGCATAAAATGATTAAACAATTCTTTTCATACTATAAACCGCACAGGCGGCTTTTCGTTATCGACTTTTCAAGTGCTATTTTTGTAGCACTGCTTGACCTCGCCTTCCCGGTCGCAGTCAAATGGTTCATTGACGATTTGCTACCTCAAGGTAATTGGGGGCAGATCATAACAATCAGCATCATTCTACTGCTCATTTATTTACTAAGTACATTCCTACAATATATCGTCAGTTATCTAGGTCACAAACTTGGCATTAATATTGAAACGGATATGCGCCAACAATTGTTCAATCATGTACAGAAACAATCATTCCGTTTCTTCGATAATACCAAAACGGGTCACATTATGAGCCGCATCACCAATGACCTGTTTGACATTGGTGAACTCGCCCACCATGGCCCTGAAGATATTTTCATCGCCATCATGACGCTTATTGGTGCTTTCGCAATTATGTATAGCATTAATCCGGAACTTGCCATAATCGCAATAATTATGGTGCCTTTCCTAATCATTGTCGTGACATTCTGTAATATTAAAATGAATGCCGCATGGCAAAATATGTATGGCAAAATCGCAGATGTCAATGCACGTGTTGAAGATTCCGTATCAGGTTCACGCGTTGTCAAATCATTCACGAACGAGGATTTTGAGATTGCTCGTTTCAGAATAGACAATGGCAATTTTAGAACAGCTAAGTTAGTCGCTTATAAAGTGATGGCATGGACCCATTCCAGCATGTTCATGATGACCCGACTCATTACACTCATCGTACTAGTTGTCGGAGCATGGTTCACATTCAATGACAAATTGTCATACGGCGAGCTCGTAAGTTTTGTCCTTTTCGTTAATGTTCTTATCAAACCTGTCGACAAAATCAGTGCTCTCCTGGAACTGTATCCGAAAGGAATGGCGGGATTCCGTAGGTTCCGTGAATTAATCGACCAGGAACCTGAAATTAGAGATCGTCCAGGAGCGGTAGCTGTCACACATTTAAACGGTGATATCCTCTTTGATGATGTACATTTCAATTATGACGACAATAAAGCGGTACTCCATGGGATTGACTTGAATATCCGCGCAGGTCAAACAGTCGCTTTCGTCGGTCCGTCCGGTGCTGGAAAAACAACGATTTGTTCACTTATTCCACGTTTCTACGATGTCACAGAAGGCTCAATTGCTATCGACGGCATTGATATCCGCAATATGACACAGCATTCCTTGCGCTCGCAGATTGGCATCGTACAGCAGGACGTCTTTTTGTTCACCGGTACCATTAAAGAGAATATCAGCTACGGTAAATTGGATGCGACAGTTGAAGAAGTAATTGAAGCAGCAAAAAAAGCGCATTTAGAAGACTTCATTGCTGCGCTTCCCCATGGTTACGAAACACAGATTGGGGAACGAGGTTTGAAACTGTCAGGTGGGCAGAAACAGCGTCTTGCCATCGCTCGCATGTTCTTAAAAAACCCGCCAATTCTTATTTTGGATGAAGCAACATCAGCTCTCGATACAGAGACAGAACGAATTATCCAACAGTCGCTCGCTGAACTTGCTGAAAACCGTACAACACTTGTCATCGCTCATAGACTGGCCACAATTCGTGATGCCGACCGCGTTATCGTTGTCACCGAAAACGGAATCGAGGAGGACGGAAAGTACCATGAACTTGTGAAGAAAGGTGGGATTTTCGCCCGCCTGCATAATAATCAATTTCAAGAGGTTTAATGATTGTAAAAGCGGGCATACTACAATTATCCCACCCCCTTTCTCTTAGATAGAAGGAACAGCACCGCCTGACTTCCCCAAGTCAGGCGGTGCTGTTTTTTAATGGCTAACTATAAATTGCTCAACTTTTGAACGCTCTGATATATCCATTTCCACTGTCATAAGCGTTCCTTCCTCTTCGTACTCCGTATTTTTCACATTTGCATTGTCATTCAAGTAGGAAACGATATCACCACGGTCAAATGGAATGAGCAACTTACACGTGATGTATTGCTCAAAAATCTTCTTCGTAATCAGTTTGATGAGTTCATCCAACCCTTTTCCTTCTTTAGCAGAAATCCAGGCACTATTGTCACTTACTGCTGGATATGGAATTCCAGCCAGATCCGATTTATTGTAAATATTAAGTGTTGGTACATTTTCTACTCCTACCGCTTGCAAGGTATCATTTGTTACTTCCATCATATAATCGTGTTCCGAATTCGATACATCCACAACATGTAATAGTAAGTCTGCATCACGTGCTTCTTCTAACGTTGAGCGGAAAGCCTTTACAAGGTGATGAGGCAGTTTTGAAACAAAACCAACCGTATCCGTTAAGATGAATTCTTTATTATCCTCTAGTTTCACTTTGCGGATAGATGTATCAAGTGTTGCAAAAAGCATATCCTTTTCAAATACTTGTTTCGCATTGTCAACGTCCATTTTCAGCAGTAATTTATTCATAATTGTTGACTTGCCCGCATTCGTATAACCAACAATCGAAACTACAGGGATACCGCTCTTTTTACGCTGTTTCCGCTGTGTTTCCCGCTGATCCTTCACATGATCTAGGTCGCGGCCAAGTTTAGCAATCTGGTCTTCAATTTTCCGACGATCGAGTTCAAGTTTGGTTTCTCCGGCTCCTTTGTTCTGGACACCACCGCCGGTCCCTCCACCTTGTCTACCTAAGGATGCACGTAGTCCAACAAGTCGGGGAAGCATGTATTGTAGCTGAGCAAGTTCTACTTGCATCCGTGACTCACTCGTTCTTGCACGTCTTACGAAAATATCCAGAATGAGCATAGTTCGGTCAATTACTTTACAATCAAGTTCCCGTTCCAGATTACGAATTTGGGAAGGAGACAGTTCATCGTTAAAGATAACAAGATTGGCATCCAACTCTTCGTAAAAATTTTTAATCTCTTCTATTTTGCCTTTCCCGACATACGTAGACGGGTTTCTTTTTTCCATGTTTTGTGTGACTTCCCCGACAACTTCGACTTCAATTGCGCTGGCAAGATTCCTCAGTTCTTCCATTCCATATTCAAAGTGATCGTCCTTTTGTTCATGGACCCCCACAATTACCGCACGTTCTATTAATTCTTCCATGGAATTACCCCTTCCGGACAACTTTTTAGTATCTTCAGTTTAACATATTCGGCGAAATGATAGCCTCCGAACGAAATGTAGTATCAATTCGTCAATGTTAGTTAGTTTGCCCAATGGCAACATCCGTCAACCTTTCCTCACCGAAAACTTGAACTACAAATTTCAGCTCAACATTCTCTAAGACGATATAATTCGCATTGCCAACTTTTTGTGTCAATAAAATCATAGCAATACCCCTCTATCCATATCTAAAAAAATGCAATTGAAAAGCCTGCAGTAATAACTGCAGACTTTCAAATTACTTGCCTTCGTTTAGTATTTTAACTGTTTCTGCAAACTCCTTGTCAATCTCCGCATTCGGTTTGTATGTGATATTACTTACCACAACCGCGACTATTAGACAGAGGAAGAAACCAGGAATGATTTCATAAAGCGTGTCCGATAAAGAATCAATGTTCCCCCAAACCATAACTGTTACGGCCCCGACAATCATTCCCCATAGCGCTCCTTTAGTTGTAAGTTTGCGCCAGAATAGAGATAGAAGAATAACTGGTCCGAATGAAGCTCCAAATCCAGCCCATGCAAACGATACGATACTTAAAATGGATTCATTGTTCGGCCATGCAAGTACCATCGCAATTACGGAAACGATAAGAACAGCCATTCTACCTAAAAACACATAATGCTTATCCGTTGCATCTTTCTTCATAAACGTTTTGTATAAGTCTTCGACAAGTGCTGAAGAAGAAACAATTAGTTGTGAAGAAATTGTACTCATTACAGCTGCGAGGACAGCCGCGAGCATTATTCCTGCGATGAACGGATGGAAGATAATTTGCCCTAAGACAATAAATACAGTTTCGTTATCTATCAATGTAGCATCCGTATTTTGTTGGAAATATGCAATCCCTATTAGTGCTGTTGCTACTGCACCAAACAGGCTCAAGAACATCCATCCAATTCCGATTCGACGTGCTTTTTTCGCTTCTTTGTGCGAATTTAGAGCCATAAAACGGACGATAATATGTGGTTGACCGAAATAACCGAGCCCCCAAGCAACCGCTGACACTATACCGAGGAATGATGCACCCGATACGAAGTTCAGCAATTGAGGATCAACAGTACGGATACTTGCAGCAGTTTCTGTAAGTCCTCCTGTTATGAATATGCCAACAATCGGTACAAGAAGGAGGGCAAGGAACATAATGATACCTTGAACAACATCCGTGTAACTGACCGCCAAAAATCCTCCGAATAATGTATAGAAGATAACGACACCAGAAACAATTAACAAACCTACATGATAATCTAACCCGAATGAGCTTAAGAAGAACTTTCCACCTGCAACCATTCCTGAAGAGACATAGAATGTGAAGAAAACTAGAATGATTACACCGGAAGCTATGCGCAAGAGTCGTGATTTATCTTTCAGACGACTTTCCAAGAAACTCGGAATGGTAATAGAGTCACTTGAAACTTGTGTATACACACGAAGACGCGGTGCAACGAACACCCAGTTTAAGTATGCTCCAATTGTCAATCCTATGGCAATCCAAGCTTCAACCAGTCCATTAAGATAGATTGCTCCAGGTAGCCCCATCAGCAACCAACCCGACATGTCAGCCGCTCCAGCACTAAGCGCAGTAACAGCTGGACCAAGTGCTCGTCCACCAAGCATGTAGTCTGTCAGATTTGAAGTACGTTTGAATGCATACCATCCGATGAAAACCATGGCTGCCATGTATATAATAATTGCAATTAACTGAAACCCATTATCTGACATAGCGAATTCCTCCATTTCATAATAGATAATCTTCATTATATCATCTAAATATTGAATGGAAATCAGTATTATTGATACTTTCCAATAACTCTTGAAGTAAATATTGGCAAGGAACGATATGATTAGTTTATTCCTGCTACATTTCCCAGGAAATATTGTTATTTCGACAAGATAGATTGTAATGTGCGTATCTCGCAATATCGAATGGAGTACGTTTATTTTTATGTGGACGATTTCTCAAAAGACATTTCACGTAGTTTGAACTTCTGTATTTTACCGGATGCAGTCATCGGATACTCTTCCGTAAACTCAATATACTTCGGAATTTTGTGACGAGAAATGTTTCCTTTGCAGAAAGTGCGTACTGCCTCTTCATCGATTTTCACTCCTGGCTTCAGAATAATCCACGCCATCAGTTCCTCGCCATACTTTGCATCCGGTACGCCTACGACTTGTACGTCAGCGATGTCAGGATGTGTATATAGGAACTCCTCGACTTCTTTTGGATAGATATTTTCACCACCACGAATAACCATGTCTTTGATGCGTCCTGTAATATCAATATATCCTTCCGTGTCCATTACAGCGATGTCTCCAGTATGGAGCCACCCTTCTGCATCAATGACTTCTTTTGTCGCCTCTGGGTTATTATAATACCCTTTCATGACATTATATCCGCGCGTGCAAAGTTCCCCGGGTTCCCCAACAGGCATCTCATCACCCGTGATGGAATCAATGATTTTGACTTCTACACTTGGATGCGGCTTACCGACTGTCGAAACCCTTTTACTGATTGGATCATCTGTCTTTGTCTGAGTAATGACAGGAGATGCTTCCGTCAGGCCGTAACAAATCGTAATCTCACTCGCACCCATATCTTCAATAACTCGTTTCATAACTTCAATTGGACATACGGAGCCTGCCATTATTCCGGTACGAAGCGTAGATGTATCATACTTTTTAAAATCAGGATGATTTAGCTCAGCAATGAACATCGTAGGAACCCCATGAAGTGCTGTACATCTTTCTTCCTGCACCGCCTGAAGTACGCGTAAAGGATCGAATTGCTCAAGTAAAATCATCGCGGAACCGTGCGTGACAGCTGCAAGCGTACCCAGTACACAACCGAAGCAATGGAAAAATGGTACTGGGATACAGACACGGTCCTGCTCAGTCAGTTTCATATAATCACCTATTAATTTACCGTTATTGACGACATTTCTATGCGTCAGCATAACTCCCTTCGGTTGGCCGGTCGTGCCGGATGTATATTGAATATTGATGACATCATCAGGATTTAGCGAATGGAACTGCTTATCCAGCTGTTCATCAGATATACCTTCCGCGTATGATAAAAATTCAGACCATTTATACATACCCGCTTCTTCTCGCTCCGTCATCAAAATGATTCGTTTAAAATGAGGTAGTTTTTCGCTTGCTACAGAACCTTTTTCACCTATCAACAGCTCCGGACAAACTCTCTTGAGGATGTCTATGTAACTCGTCCCCTTAAAGCTTTCATCCAGAATAAGTGTAGTTGCATCAGATTGTTTTAATAAATACTCCATCTCTGAAGCTTGGTAATTCGTATTCACCGTGACAAGAACTGCCCCCATTTTACCTGTTGCAAACTGACTGAGCAGCCACTCCCGTTTATTATCCGACCAGATGGCAACGTTTTCCCCTTTTCCGATGCCCATGCCCATGAACGCTTTCGCAAGTAAATCTGTTTCCTCGTCAAATTCTGTATATGTTTTACGAATCCCATGTTCCGGATAGACATACGCTTCCTGCGTAGGATAAAGCCGTGCCTGCTCTCTTACAATTTCCCCCACTGTTTTCTGTAACAACGTCATATCCATTCCCCTTTTCTCATTGATTCATATACTTATATATTATCACAACATTCTAAAGGTTTGAAAATTAATGTGGAACTGTTTTCGGACTAATCATCCAAAAATGAAGAATACCGTTATACCCTTTATAGGCAGAACGGTATTCTTCATTTCATTCAACCGGATAAACACGTCCTCGGTCATCCTTGTAAACTATATGATGCCTTGTGAGTTTCGTCGGAGAATCCAGTCCCGCAGCTGCGGCGATTCGGAAAAGCCCCTCTCGCATTGTCAAAATATAATTCGTAACACGGAACTTTTTCTCCTCAACGACAAGACCTTGTTGTAGCTTCTTATCCGTTGTCGCTACACCCGTTGGACAATCATTCGTATGGCAACGGTGCGCCATAATGCAACCGACGGAAATCATAAAACCTCGTGCAATTTGAACTAAGTCTGCCCCCATTGCCAACACAATTGCTGCCCGGTCCGGTGTCGTTATTTTACCCGAGGCAATGATTTTTACTTGGTCACGCACTTCAAATTTCCTAAGCGCATCGTCTAGAAGAATAATCGAAGAACGTAACGGCAACCCAACGCTGTCTGCAAGATCTTGGTAGGTAGCTCCAGAGCCACCTTCTCCACCATCCAGCGATATAAAATCAGGACCCTTACTAGTTTCATACATGAACGATGCTAATTCTTCCGCGTCTTCTTTACCACCAATGACGATTTTAATACCAACCGGTTTACCAGAATGCTGGCGAATTTGATCAATGAATTCAAATAGTGTTGGATAATCATCAAACTGGTGAAAACGATTCGGACTGTTAATAGAAACATAAGGAACAACATTGCGGATTGCCGCAATTTCTTCCGTTACCTTAGATCCTTCTACATGCCCTCCACGCATCTTTGCACCTTGTGCAAGCTTAATCTCAAATGCTTTCACTTGAGGAATATCCGCTTTTTCGCGGACCCTTTCAAAACTGAATTCTCCTTCTTCCGTCCTGAAACCGAAAAGACCGGAACCGATTTGAGCAATGATATCAGCACCTCCCACCAGATGATGCGAGGAAAGACCTCCCTCACCGGTATTCATCCATGCGCATTTAGCCATGCCAATCCCTTTTGATAAAGCAGTGATGGCATTTTCTCCGAGTGCTCCGTAACTCATTGCTGATTGACCAAGCATACTGCGTACATGGAACGGCTGCTCACAGTTCGGTCCGATTACAATCGCGTCCTCTTCCGGCAACAGCCATGGCAATGTCGGGATTTCTTCACGATGCTCTTTCCGGGAAAACAAATGATCTTCATCCATAACATAACGCATCGTATCTACAAGGTCCTCATTATCCACGCGCATTTCCTCATTCTGCATTGTAAACATTGCGTTTCGTATATAATAACCAGATTCCTCAAAATCCCGCTTCGATCCAAAGCCGATAACACTGTTCAAATATTTACCCGGCAGCACCATCCGCAAATATTCCTCACGGTTAAATGGTTCGCCATCGTTATCGTCGTCAAAAAGATATTGTCTAAGTTCAGGCCCCGTTTTTTCGAGCACATAACGCATCCGCCCTAAAATTGGGAAATTTCGAAGAATAGCATGTTGTTTTTGCCTTTTGTCATAAAAGAAAAGAAAGATGGCAATCGTGATTGGTATGATAACTAGAAATAGGACTAATAAAGTCGTCGTCAACGAAATACTCTCCATCCAATTCATTTCTACACCCCTTTTCAAGCTTTAAAGGTAGTTTACCACTATCTAAGTCTGTTAATCTTAATTCATTAAACACATTTTGGAGGGATTCAATGGTTATCAAATTATTAACAGCACACTCATCTGTAAGAAAGTATAAAGACATCCCCTTAACAAAAGAAGAAGTGCATGAGCTCATTCATGCAGGTCAACACGCGGCCACCTCACACTTTGTACAAGCTTATTCCGTTATTTATGTCACGGACGTTGAAAAACGGCAGAAACTTGCTGAACTCGCAAAAAATCCGCAGCAGATTTTATCGGCAGGAGCTGTCCTTGTTTTTTGTGCAGACTATTGTAGATTGAAAAAGGCGGCACAATTAGTCGGGAAAGATATTGACTTTTCCTCAGCTGAAAATGTACTTGTCAGTTCAATCGATGTGGCTTTGTTCGCACAAAATGTTGCAATTGCGGCTGAATCGAAAGGATATGGCATCTGCTATATCGGTGGCGTGCGTAATGCACCCGAAGAAATCAGTAACTTGCTGGCACTTCCAGTAGGTGTTGCACCCATGTTCGCTATGACAATCGGAGTTCCCGATGAAGCAAATGAAGTAAAACCCCGCTTGCCCGTAGAAGCAATCATTCATGAAAACGGATATGATGCTGAAAAATACAACGAAATTATTCCGGAATACGATGAAATAATGAACGAGTATTATTTAAATCGCGGCTCAAATCGCAAAGACGCAGCCTGGTCCGACTCTATGGCTGACTTCCTTGGAGCGCCTCGCCGAACTTATATGAAAGACTTTTTAAAGAAACAGGGATTCGAGTTTAACTAGGAGTGATGAATTTGCAATTCGAGGAATTACTGGACGAACTGGCACGCCGCATGACAGATGGCGCTTTCATTGGTGCTACAATCAGCCAGCCACGCACGAAAACGGATGATTTGAAGCGAGTGAAAGTGAAGCCTGTTGAAATAAAAGGCCAACTGCATATTCAATTCGAGTATCAGTATGAACGTGTGTTAAACCATGAAAACATTACACCTGATGGATTACTTCCTTATTTACAACAGCTACTTGAGCGTTTTAGACAAGTGCATGCTGAGTTTTCCAACGAAAAAATCCATGTCCAGTTGACGAAGAAATTTAAAGTTATGTGGAAATCAGAGAAAACGACATCTGAAAAAGTGATTGACTTAACACATAACCGTAAGAAAAATTATTTGCTCGATGAAAATACTGCCTATCCATTTCTAGTCCGACTGGGAGTCCAGACACCCGATGGTAAAGTGAAAAAGCAGAAGCACGACAAATTCAGGCAGATTAACCGATTCGTTGAGTTCATTGATGATTCCCTTGCTCACTTGCCAAAAGACCGTACTATCCGCATCCTCGATTTTGGTTCAGGTAAATCCTATTTGACGTTTGCTCTCTATCATTATTTGCGCATTGAAAAGGGACTGGATATTAAAGTAACTGGTCTTGACTTAAAAAAAGAAGTGATTGAGGAATGCAGTTTGATTGCCAAAGATCTTGGTTACGAGAATCTTGAATTTCTTGTAGGTGATATCAATGACTACAATGAAGAAACGTCCGTCGACATGGTGGTTACACTTCATGCATGCGACGTTGCAACAGATATGGCGCTCGCACGCGCGGTGAAATGGGGCGCGAAAGTCATCTTGAGCGTCCCTTGCTGCCAGCATGAACTATTCTCGCAAGTCAATTCCCCCGCGCTCGACGTCATGCTTCAGCACGGACTTATCAAAGAACGGTTCTCTGCGCTTGCTACCGATTCGATTCGTGCGGAGCTCTTGTCACTCGTTGGTTACGAAGCACAGCTTCTTGAGTTTATCGACATGGAGCATACACCGAAGAATATCTTAATACGTGCTTACCAGACCGGACGTAAGGCTACTGCTGATGAAGTAACTCGGTACACTGCGTTCAAGACTCTGTTACATGCAGATCCATTTTTAGAGAAGGAACTTGGAGATTTATTGAATATATGACTAAAAACCGTCCACGTTCGCTCCAGGCGAGTGTGGATGGTTTTTTCAATTCGGAGGATTACGTGGTATCATTTAGAATAATTAGTTATGTAATTGAAGGAGATGATGCAAATGCCAATATACAACAAGCTCGTGCGCGATAGGATTCCTGAAATTATCGAAATGTCCGGTAAAACGTGCACTACACGCCTATTGACTGAAGAAGAGTACATAATCGAAATCAATAAAAAAATGTATGAGGAAATTAATGAATACGATGCAACTGAAACGACAGATGACGCCATTGAGGAACTCGCTGACTTATTGGAACTTATCCATGCAGCATTAGGCCATTACGGTGCATCATTTGAAGATTTAGAAAGGGTCAGAGCCGAAAAAGCTGAGAAACGTGGTGGTTTTGACGAGCAAATTTTTCTGGTAGATGTCGAAGATGACGAAATATGAGGTTTCCAAAAAGATAGCGCTCTATTCCGTTGCCACTCACTTCTTTTCTTCCAACGCTACATCTAAAAATACATAGCCATCCCGTTCGTGCTTTCCAGAAAATACAACAGGTACTCTTTCACTGAATATGGGACCATTTACGGTAACAGTATGAAATTCGCCCGATTCTCCACACGAATCGATGTCCATCGCTTCCAGTTCATCCATCAGTTCCACAGTAAATTTGCGGCCAATGAAATGTGCAGGCATCATTTTTGTATTGACAACAACAATATATGCTTCGAATCCTGCCTCTATGAACTCTTCCAGAATGTTGCGTCGCGGCTCCATCCAAAGGGGATGTACCGCTTCCATGCCGACTTTCTCACATGTCTGTCGTACCCATTTCAAATGATCTTCGAGATCGATATCACCGAATACGCCATGGTTAATACCCGCCTCAACACACTCCTTCATCGCATCCAAGAATTGCCCTTCATAACTTGTCCAATTTGCACCACGGATCATTAAAGGCACGCCAAGTCTTACCGCCTGGGCTTCCACAACTTCAAAAGACAATGCATGTGATTTTGACCGTTCTTCATCCTCTTCAAACATCGTCCACAACCGTTTCGGAATGCCGCCCGCTTTCATTGCGCGGTAATAAGCCATGGCAGAATCTTTCCCGCCGCTCCATGATGCTACAAATGATACACCTTTCATCTTGTCCACTCCCCTGTTTGTAAAATCAGTACTATAGCAGCTTCAAAACTGCCCTTTTAAGACCGCTTTCCACTGTACTTTTCGATTCCGAACTCTTCATTTTAAAATTTTTAGAAAGATTAATAAGTAAATGTTAGGAATGCAAACCTTACTTCTACCACCATAACAACTTCCCCGTTTTCATCAAAAAAAGTTCCACCAGTCAGGACGCCGACTGATGGAACCTCCTTTTGTCTATCCAATTTATCTGCCGATCATTTTCGACGGAACGACATACTCGTCAAACTGTTCTTCTGTCAGCAAGCCTGATTTAAGTGCTGCCTCTTTCAACGTTGTACCTTCAGCATGTGCAGTTTTCGCGATTTTTGCTGCATTTTCGTAACCGATATAAGGATTAAGTGCCGTTACGAGCATGAGTGAGTTTTGAACTTTACGATCAATCTCTTCACGATTCGGTTCAATACCAATTGCACAATTATCGTTGAAACTGATCATCGCATCACTCAATAACGTCACCGATTGAAGGAAGTTGAAGATGATAACCGGTTTGAAGACGTTCAGTTCAAAGTTTCCTTGGCTCGCCGCAAAGCCAATTGTTGTATCATTCCCCATGACTTGTGCAACAACCATTGTCAATGCTTCACTTTGCGTCGGATTCACTTTTCCTGGCATGATAGAACTGCCGGGTTCATTTTCGGGAATTGTTATTTCTCCGATGCCTGAACGCGGTCCACTCGCCAACCAACGTACGTCATTGGCAATTTTCATCAAGTCCGCCGCAAGCGCTTTGATGGCACCATGAACGTAAACAATTTCGTCATAGCTCGTGAGTGAATGGAATTTGTTTATCGCAGACGTAAACTCAATTCCCACCGCTGTGCTAATTTCAGCAGCAACACGGTCACCGAATCCAACAGGTGCGTTGAGTCCTGTTCCAACAGCTGTTCCGCCAATCGCAAGTTCTTTCATCGACTCGACGCTGCCAGTAATCATTTGTTCCGTTTTCTCGAGCATACGGTGCCAGCCGCTAATCTCTTGGCCTAGCGTTAAAGGCGTCGCGTCTTGTAAATGCGTACGACCAATTTTAATGATATCCATGAATTCTTCTGATTTCTTGCCAAGTGTTTCTTTTAATACCTTAATTGCCGGAACAAGTTGCTGTTGTACAGCTATGACGCCTGCAACATGCAACGCTGTCGGGAATGTGTCATTCGAACTTTGTGACTTGTTCACATCGTCGTTCGGATGAAGGCGTTCTTCCTCGCCCCACTCCTCAAGAAGTTGATTGCCGCGATGTGCCAGTACTTCGTTCATGTTCATGTTTGACTGCGTACCGCTACCTGTTTGCCAAACGACAAGTGGAAAATGGTCGTCCAACTTTCCGGATATCACTTCATCCGCCGCTGCAGAAATCGCCTTCATTTTCGCTTCTGATAGAGCACCATGTGCATGGCTCGCGATGGCTGCTGACTTTTTCAAGTGAGCAAATGCATGTATAACACCAATCGGCATTTTTTCTCCGCCAATTTTAAAGTTTTGTTTACTACGTTGTGTTTGTGCACCCCATAACTTGTCCGATGGTACTTCAATTTCACCGAACGTGTCATGCTCAATACGATAATCCATTATCCATCCCTCTTTCAATTGTAAGTATTCCCATTATCGCATGATTGGCACTATTATTTCATGTACCTCGTCTTGGAAGAACGCTTTTTAAATGAAATACCTGTTTTCCAGCAACGCATTCTAGCAATTACAGTTCCTGTCTCAACGCATTAATAACATCAATTTTTGTTGCTTTACGTGCCGGACGCCATCCTGAAATCATGGCAACAGCAATACTGATTGTGGAAGCAATGACTAGAAGCTGCCATGGAATAATGGAGAACGTGACGGTCATTCCACCGAAATCCTCTTCGCCAAGTGCTGCTGTGACGATAATTGGTAAGATATAATTCGATACAATACTCACTCCATACGAAATGACGACAGCAAGCACCGTTCCCAATATGCCAATCCATGCACTTTCCATCAAGAACAATCGTTGGATTAATTTCGGATCTGCCCCGATTGCCTTCATAACACCAATTTCCCGCGTCCGCTCTGTCACGGCCATTGTCATCGTGTTGAAAATACCGATGGATGCAATCAAAATCGCGATTGTCCCGACGAATACGAGCCCCGCTTTCAACGCCAGGAAAAAGACGTCAAGCTGATCGAGTTCCTCCGATATGGAATAGACGCTGTACCCATCCTCTTTCAATGCAGTGGAAATTACTTTGACGTTTTCTATTTTATCCGCATAGATGTTTACTTCACCATAAAATAAGGAATCTACATCGGCATCCTCATCCACAGGTCTCTCTACATGCGAATAATAGATTTTTTCTAACTCTGGAATGATTGTAGCATCCACATATATTTTTTGATCCTGAACCCAATCTTTTGCAGGATTCTTTCCGATACCTACTATTGTAAGTGGTATTTGCTCTTCAATTATTCCCCCTTCATTATCGCCAATTTGATAAATGAACTGTTCACCAATCAATTTACCGTCGTAGGTTTTATTTTCGCCCTCTCCATTTTCAACTGGTTGTTTCAATAAGGCTTCTGCAAAATCGCTTCCCACGACGACTTCGTTCGATTTTTCAGGTAAACGTCCTTTCTGAAGTTCGAAATTTGCTTTCTTCTCTTCTGTAAAATCCGTTATAGTAAGCGAATTATTCCCTGTGAATTCACCTATTGACGTCTGCTGTTCTGCACCTAAACTTTGGCGGAATACAACTGCATTTACATGCTCCCTTTTCTTTAACTCGGCAACTTTCTCTTCATTCATCTCACTTGAGTACACCTCAATTTGCGTCACAAGTCGGTTCGACAGAATTTCTTTGCGTATTGTATCGTGTAATCCGAACCCAACTGACGCAAGCACAATCAGAAATGCTGTACCCATTGTTGCTGCAAGCACGGTCATAAAGACACGCATTCTGTTTTTCTTTATATGTCGCCGCACGAAACTGATTTGGTCTTTAAATTGCATGCTGTTCACTACCTTCCGTTAATACCCCGTCGTGCATTCTGTACACACGGTTCGCCGTTTGAGCCACTTCATCGTCGTGTGTGATGATGACGAATGTGATGCCCCGTGTTTTATTGAGCGACTGGATTAGCAAAAGGACATCCTGCTCTGTTTCCGAATCAAGACTACCTGTCGGTTCATCGGCAAAAATAATTGGCGGATCGGTGATAAGCGCACGCGCGATACCGACCCGTTGCTGCTGCCCCCCGGATAATTCATTCGGATAATGATCTTGCACCTCAGCCAAACCAACGATTTGCATAAGGTCTTGCACTTTCTGCTGCCGCTCGCTTTTGCTGATGCCTTTCAATGTCAGCGGTAGTTCAATGTTTTCAAACGCGGTTAAGCCAGGCATGAGCTGGAAGTTTTGAAAAACGAATCCGAAATGATCCAGTCTGAATTTTGCACTTTCCGCTTCGCTAAATGAAGACGTCTGTACGCCCTGCACGTGAATTTCTCCACTTTCAGGCGTCAGGAATCCTGCCATTATGTGAAGAAGCGTTGATTTGCCCGAACCACTTTTTCCGACAATCGATACGATTTCACCATCTGCTATGTCAAATTTCAGTCCTTTAAGCACAGGCACCCGCCTCTCCTTACCTTTCTTGCCAATTTTGAATGAATGGTTTAAATTTCTTACACTAATCATGCAATCGCCTCCAAATTTCTTTACTCCCTTCATTATAAGGAGAGATTCTTAAGGCTTTGTAAGGATGGATATGAAGAATTTCTTAAGATGTTCGTAGGATTTGGTTGGTTGGAGCACTTATATGATTGGTAAGTAGCCTTATATGGTCGATCGACCTCATCTACATGCGGAGATAGCCCCTGCTCCATAAAAAAAGAGTCCAAATCGCATAATCGCGCTTGGACCCTCTCCTATGAAATTATTCAGTTTTATCGGCTGCTACTTGTTTTTCTGCAATCTGTTGTTGTATCGGTGGCTTCATATTTGCTGCTTTCACTTCGTTTGTCAATTGGTCAATACTTGGGCGAATAGTGTTTTTGCCCGAATAATTCTCGAGCATTTCCTTAACGTCGATGCCTGATGAAGCTTTCAATGACTCCTGCAATGTCGCCATAAGGTTCGTGGCGTAAGACGTAACCTTGTTTGCTCCGCCACCTTCACCACTACCCGTGTCAACGACTGTGATTTTATCGATATTCGCAAGCGGGCTTGCAATTTGTTTCGCGTATTCCGGAAGCATGTTAACGATCATATCAAGCATGGCAGCTTGACCGTATTGTTCAAATGCTTCAGCAATTTTACGTTTCGCTTCTGCTTCCGCAAGACCTTTCAAACGGATAATATCTGCTTCTGATTCACCTTGTGCACGTTGGGAATCCGCTTTTGCTTGCCCATCGAGGCGGACTTTTTCTGCATCGGCAGACGCTCGCGCTTCAATGCGATACTTCTCGGCATCGGCTTCAGTAATTTGTTTAGACTTTTCAGCTTCTGCATTTTGTTCGATTGCGTAGCGGTCTGCATCAGCTTTTTTCTTTACTTCGGAATCGTATTGCTTTTCACGACGCAGAATCTCTTTCTCTTCAAGTTCAATTTGCTTTTGACGTTCAATGATTTGAACTTGCATTTCTTGTTCCATAACTTCCTGTTTAGAAACGGCCGTTTGAAGTTCGTATGCTTGGTCGGCACGTGCTTTCGCAACGTCCTGTTCGCGTCGGTAATCCGCAACTTTCAATTGATTCTCTTTTTCGGCTTCCGCAATTTCAGTCGCACGCTCGATTTCCGCTTTTTGTGCTTCTTTGGATGCTTCTGCATTTTTAATACGCGTTTCTTTTTCTGCTTCAACCATTGCGATATCTGCATCACGTTTTACTTGTGCGATACGCGGTTTTCCGAGAGAATCGAGGTAGCCGTTCTTATCACGTACATCTTTTATTGTGAATGAAACGATGATGAGTCCCATTTTCGCAAGGTCCTGTGATGCAACACGCTGTACTTCTTGTGAGAACTTATCACGATTTTTGTAAATTTCCTCTACTGTCATGGAACCTAGAATCGAACGCAGATGACCTTCTAGCACTTCTTTCGCTTCGTTTTCACGGTCTGCTTTCGATTTTCCTAAAAATTGCTCCGCGGCTGTTGCAATTTCTGCTATTGAGCCGCCGATTTTAATAATGGCTGTTCCGTCCGCCATAACTGGAACTCCTTGTTCTGTGTATACTTCCGGCGTTGTCACTTCAAGTTTACTAGATAAAAGACTAAGCGGTGCTGCTTGCTGGAATACCGGTAACAGGAACGTTCCGCCTCCACGTATAATTTTAATACGATTGCCTGAATCGTCTGTATGTACATTTTTAGTTCCTAGGTAACTTCCTGTCACGATAAGTGCTTCGTCCGGCCCCACTGTGCGGTACTTTGTAACGTAAACGAGAATAACTGCCAGTAATACAAATGCGACTACTCCAAGTGCTATCCAAATCTCCATCTGTTTTTCCCCCTTTTTTTATTTGAAGCGGAATGGTTCATACTCCTTGACGATGAATGTCCCATCTCTCACTTCGATGATTAAAACTTCTTTCTCGTATTCAATTGCTGTGTTCTCGTACCCTGCCGCTCTCTTTGAAATTACGCCATTTACCGATTCGATGACAATCTCGCCGAATCCGTCAACCGGAATAGGGACAATTACTTTCCCAACCCGTCCCATCAACGACTCATCTGTGTAAGAAAGGGATACTTCCGCTGACCTTAATGGGAGAAGAATGAATAAGTACAATAAAAAATCGAGTACAAAAGCAGTAACAAGTGCAATTACTAAAATGACTCCACTGCCCCAAGATGTAACAAGCTCCAAAATATAACCACTAGCCGCTACAAACGTAATGAATGCAAGTATGACTGCAGGATCCAATACTGGACTTACTTCACCAATCCCTTCAGCCATATCACTAAATAGGATATATAACAATGTCGCAAGACCGGCGATAATTAGTGTAATTAAATATAATTGCACAATTGGCATTCCAAACAGTTCCATTTCAGCACCTCCGCCTTCACCTTTTTTGCCTCACCTATGTATACGTCCGACAATCCCATAAGTTTCAATTTACTGAAAATTAATCAATTTATTTCGAATCTATTAGCTTACATTTTCATACAGTATGAATTACTTCCGTTCAAATTTTCACTTGTCCTTTTTGAAAGATACCTGAGGGTTAGCTCCTGACAATACCTCCCTGGTAAACATAAGTACTTGGAGTTTCAATAATGTTGTCTTTAGCAGGCTTTTCGATTTATTTTTGCTATGATATGCTTTATTAACATTTTGTAAAGGTCAACCTAAAAATTTAATTCCGGAAACGGACGGAGGCATACAATGTTTAGTCAACGTAAACCTGATCCATTTTTCACAGCATTGCTAATGATTGCTGAAAATTTACAAGAAGCAGCTCATTATGCCAACGACTTTAAGGTAGGTACAGCCGTTGACTTGAAAGAAGTAAGCATTAAGCTTAAAAATTATGAAACTGCGGGTGACTCGCTTATCCATAATCTCATTGCAAAGCTTAATAAATCATTCATTACACCAATTGAAAGGGAAGACATTATGCAGTTGTCTATTAAAATGGACGATGTTCTTGATGGCATCGAACATTTCGTAGCCCATCTAGAAATGTTTTCACTTACTGAAATTGATGAGTATATGCAGAAATTCATGGAGTACATCGTGAAAAGTACAGATGAAATAGTGAAAGCAATGAAGCTACTCGCAAAGAAAAAACTTGAAGCCATGCACGATCACGCTATCCTCATTAAAGAATACGAGCGGGTTTGTGATGAGATTTTCCGTACATCCATCAAACAACTTTTCATTAACGAAAAAGATCCCATTCGAATTATTCAATTCAAAGATATTTATGAACAACTTGAAGATATCGCGGATTATTGCCAGGATGTCGCCAACACAATCGATACAATCATTATGCGCAACGCATAAGAGGGAGCCGCTAAATGAATACTATTCTTCTCCTTACCATTTTAGTCGTCATTTTCGCACTCGCTTTTGATTTCATCAATGGCTTTCACGATACGGCAAACTCAATCGCAACATCCGTTTCGACACGTGCCCTAAAGCCACGAACTGCTATTATGATGGCAGCTATCATGAACTTCATTGGAGCGCTTGCATTTACAGGCGTTGCGAAAACAATTTCCAAAGACATCGTCGATCCTTTCGCTCTCGAAAATGGACCACTCGTTATCTTGGCCGCACTAACGTCAGCAATTATTTGGAATCTCGTTACATGGTATTTCGGAATCCCGTCCAGTTCATCCCATGCCTTAATCGGGTCAATTGCTGGTGCAGCTATTTCAGCGGCAGGTTTCGGTATTTTAAACTACGGTGGTTTCTTAAAAATATTACAAGCGCTTCTTGTTTCACCATTCATCGCACTTGCGGTCGGCTTCCTTGTAATGTCACTATTCAAACTAACATTGAAAAACAGGAATTTATTTGGAACAAATAAACGAATCCGTTATATACAAATTGCTACAGCAGCACTTCAATCCTTTACACACGGAACGAATGACGCACAAAAAGCCATGGGGATTATTACAATGGCGCTTATCGCTGCAGAAATGCAATCGTCGGAAGACATTCAGCTATGGGTTCGAATTGCTGCCGCAACTGCGATGGGTCTAGGAACATCAATTGGCGGTTATAAAATCATAAAAACAGTCGGCGGCAAAATAATGAAAATTCGTCCAGTGAACGGAATAGCGGCAGATTTATCATCTGCTGCAATTATTTTCGGCGCTACACTAATCCACTTACCCGTCAGTACAACACACGTAATTTCATCTGCAATCATGGGTGTAGGCTCGGCCCAGCGTGTGAAAGGTGTCAATTGGGGTATGGCTCAAAAGATTGTTGTCACATGGGTTATTACATTGCCGATTTCAGCTTTAATCGCAGCAATTATCTATCGAATTTTCAAGTTGTTTTTTTAACTCAAACATTTCCCTTGCATTATCCAGATGGGCCTGTTATGATAAAGAAGAATTATTTTTGTTCGGCATGATGGTCTCGAAATAAATCTTGACCGCTTCAAGACTTGAGCAAGGATAGTAACACAATGTATGCACAAAGCATACGAGGAGGATACACACATGGAACAAGGTAAAGTGAAATGGTTTAACGCAGAAAAAGGATTTGGCTTCATCGAACGCGAAGATGGCGACGACGTATTCGTACATTTCTCGGCTATTCAAGGAGAAGGCTTCAAGTCTCTTGAAGAAGGTCAAGATGTTACGTTTGAAATCGAGCAAGGCCAACGCGGTCTTCAAGCTACAAACGTAAACAAAAACTAATTTGAATTAACCATTCAAAAGCCAAGCCCCTCGGGGTTTGGCTTTTTTCTTTGTCTAAAATTAATTTATTGACCCTGACATCCATATCGCTCCATTTAAAGACATTACCAACATTATCCGTTATTATAGAAGAATAGATTTACTTTATCAATTACGCCTCGGCGTAATTGCGTCCAGATTTTGAATCGAGCTTGCTCGATTGACTCCTTTCAAAATCTGTGACATCCGCCGGAGGCTTGATCAGGGAAGAATTGAACTTCATTCTTCCTCGTTCAGCAGGCGTTTAGACACCCGCTGAACAGGAATACAAAACCGCATTCATCTCCCACCTATGGAGGTGAGAGTCTTCTGCTGAATAAAGATAAAAAAAAGAGGAAACCAGTAAAGGTCCCTCTCAAAACTTACTTATTCAGTCGCGCCTTCCCATTCGAGCATGCCGCCTACCATATTTGTTACATCATAGCCTTCATCACCCAGGAACTCCGCTGCACGCCCGCTACGGCCGCCTGAACGACAAATGAGTATGTATGGCTTAGATCTATCTAACTCGTCCATACGGATCGGCACATCACCTAAAACGATGTGTTTCGATCCAGGTATCATTCCTACCGCTACTTCATCCGCCTCACGCACATCTATCAGGTTGAACTGTTCACCTTTCTCCAAACGTTCCTGTAACTCGGTTGTTGTGATCTCTTTCATAAAAATCATCCTTTCCCTTTTTCTATGTCTATACTTTAACACAGAAAAGCCCTTTTCCACGAATGGAGAAGGGCTTTTCTTAAATGCAATATTAACGTTTTGAGAACTGTGGTGCACGACGTGCGCCTTTAAGACCTGGTTTTTTACGTTCTTTCATTCTTGAATCACGCGTAAGAAGTCCTGCTGATTTAAGAGCCGCGCGGAAGTCAGGATCTACTGAAAGTAGAGCACGTGCAACTCCGTGACGGATTGCGCCAGCTTGTCCTGTGTATCCACCGCCATCAACGTTTACAAGGATATCGTAGCTTCCAAGTGTTTCCGTTACTACGAGTGGTTGTTTGATGATTTCGCGAAGTGTTGCGAATGGTACGTAGTCTTCTACGTCACGTTTGTTGATGGTAATAGTGCCATCTCCAGGAACTAGACGTACACGAGCTACTGAGCTTTTACGACGGCCTGTGCCGAGATATTGTACTTGTGCCAAGTTATTTCCTCCTCTTAATTAACCGCGAAGTACGAATACTTCTGGTTGTTGTGCTGCGTGCGGGTGATCCGGTCCAGCGTATACGTTAAGTTTTCTGTATGTTTGACGGCCTAAAGGACCTTTTGGAAGCATTCCTTTAATTGCAAGTTCAAGCATTTTTGTAGGGTAGTTTGTACGCATTTCAAGAGCCGTACGTTGTTTCATGCTGCCCGTGTAACCTGAGTGACGGTAGTAAATTTTGTCTTTCAATTTGTTACCTGTAAGATGTATTTTTTCTGCATTGATGATGATGACATGGTCACCTGTATCAACGTGTGGTGTGAACGTAGGTTTATGTTTGCCGCGCAAAAGTGATGCAACTTCAGAAGCAAGACGACCAAGCGTCTGTCCTTCAGCGTCGACAACGAGCCATTTACGCTCTACTTCGTGACCTTTAGCCATGAATGTTGTACGCATAATTTTATCCTCCTAAATGAATATCTATTCGTTCCCGTTTTCTCTATCCCTAAACACAATTTTACCTTCCGGGGCTTCTTTGTGGGGTTATTAGAAATACCATTACTCATCTTATCCCGAATACCACATTAAGTCAAGCATCTTTTCTAAATACACCAGGAAAAGTTGCCTCAGTCTTGATAGCTTACATTTTGAAGGTACAAACCGTGTGCTGGTGCGGTTTTGACGTTGGCTTTCCGACTGCGAGAGTCGAGTATCTGCTTGACGTCATCAGACGTCTTCCAACCGTTGCCTACAACAAGAAGCATACCTGCTATACTCCTAACCATATTATATAAAAAACCGTCACCTTCAATGGTCATGATGAGGTATTCACCTTTTTTTTCAAGTGTTAGCTGCCTCACCGTTCGGACTTTATTGGTCGTAGCGGTTTTTGAAGAACAGAAGCTTGTAAAGTCATGCGTCCCAATAAAATGATTCGCAGCACCTTTCATTGCTTCTATATCCGGATGTGATCTGCCTAAATGAACAGAAAAATTACGCTCAAATGGGCTATGCACCTCGCTATAAGACCATTTATAGACATACGTCTTCCCGGTAGCAGAATAGCGGGCATGAAAATCTTCGCTAACATAATCAGCTTGAACAATTCGTATATCTGTTGGAAGTAGAACGTTCAACGCCAGTTGCCAGCGGGCTGTCGGCAGTGACAGCGGGGTATCAAAATGAATTACTTGTCCCGTTGCATGAACACCGGAATCCGTCCTTCCACTTGCGACTGAAAATATTTCCTTGTCTTTATGCATTTTCACAAGCGCCTTGTCGATTTCCGACTGCACCGTCCGCATACCCGGCTGTACTTGATACCCTGCGAAATGAGTACCATCATATGAAATTATCGCTTTCACACGCTTCCTATCCATTTACACGCCCCCTATGCCCTGAGTAGGAAGAGGACGACAATGAGAACGGCGAGTAAGCACATAATGGTTGTATCGCGCCAATGCCACTTCAACAGTCGGTACCTCGTCCTACCTGCGCCTCCACGATAGCCGCGGACTTCCATGGCGACTGCAAGGTCTTCAGCACGCTTAAACGCACTCACGAAGAGAGGAACAAGCAAAGGAATGACCGAACGGATTCGCTGCTTAATGGAGCCGGTGCTAATGTCCGAGCCTCTCGCCAATTGTGCTTTCAATATCTTATCCGTCTCATCCATCAATGTTGGAATGAAACGAAGTGAAATAGACATCATCAGTGCCAACTCATGAACAGGCAATTTAAACCGCTTGAATGGACCCAGTAGATCTTCCATCCCATCCGTTATTGAAATCGGCGATGTTGTCAGCGTCAATATAGACGTGAGTAAAACGAGTACAAGAAAACGAATTGAAATGAAAATCCCTTGTCTTAATCCTTCTTCATAAATTTTAATGAATTTCCAGTCAACGAGTAAGGCTCCCTCTTTCGTGAAAAGAACATGCATGAGAAAGGTGAAAATAATTAGAAATAAAATGGGCTTTAAGCCGTTGAGAAGAAAATAGAGGCGTATTCTTGAACTGAAAATAACTAACACAGTAAACCCTAATAATAAAGCATAAGTCACTGCATTATTTGCAAGGAACACGCCAATGATAAATAGAAAAACAAATGACAGTTTCGAACGTGGATCGAGCTTATGAATAAATGAATTACCCGGGATAAAACGACCGAAGATCATTTTCTCTAGCATTAACGGCCACCTTCTTCCGCAGCGGCAGTCGCAATCGCTTTTGCGAGCTGTTCTTCCGTAAGTGCCAGAGCATTAAACGGACGGCCAATTAACTGTTCAATATCTCGCTGAAATTTTACTGAACGCGGTAAACCGAGTCTGAAGGATGATAGTATCCCTTCATCTTCGAAAACTTTTTGCGGGCTACCCGACAAGACTGAAGTTCCATCATGCATAACGATGATATTATCCGCATAACGTGCAGCATCCTCCATACTATGTGTGACCAGGATTGTCGTGAGATTTTCCTCAGCATGCAGGCGATTAAATAACTCCATGATTTCACGGCGACCACGCGGGTCAAGACCCGCTGTGGGTTCATCCAAAACGAGTACTGATGGTTTAAATGCTAGTACACCGGCAATCGCAACTCTGCGCATCTGGCCACCTGACAAATCAAAAGGAGACTCCTGTGCAACTTCTGCCGGCAAACCCAGCAATTTTATCAATTCATGTGCTCTTCTTCTAGCTTCTTCTTCAGGTACACCAAAATTCATTGGACCGAACATGATATCTTTCTCAACCGTCTCTTCAAAAAGTTGATGTTCAGGGAACTGGAATACAATTCCTACACGACTGCGGACTTCTTTCAAACCTTTTGCCTTCGTGCCTGCAGAAATCGTAGTATCACCTATTTTCACTACACCTTCTGATGGCTTTAGCAAACCATTCAAATGCATAAGTAGAGTCGATTTTCCAGATCCAGTATGCCCAATTATAGCTGAGTAGGAACCCGATGGGATTGTCGCATTAACATTGTGCAAAGCCCTCTTTTCAAAAGGAGTGTCTTTCCCATACAAATACCCTACTTGCTGAAGTGAGATGTCCATAATTCATTCACCAACTCTTCTTCTGTCATATGCTCACCAGTAATCTCCATCCCAAGCTCCCGCAACATTCCCGAAACCCGCAATGCAAATGGCAAGTCAAGACCTATTTCCTCAAGCTCCGCACCTTTGGCAAATATCTGCTCAGGCGTCCCAACTGACAAGACTTTTCCTTTGTTCATGACAATAATGCGGTCTGCAAGAAGCGCTTCTTCTAAGTCGTGTGTAATCGAAATAACAGTAAGACCCGTCTTACGCTTCAATTCTTCAACTAGATGAATGACTTCATTACGTCCTTGCGGATCAAGCATCGACGTTGCTTCATCCATAATTAGAAGTTTCGGATGTAAAGCGAGCGCTCCTGCAATGGCAACGCGTTGTTTCTGTCCGCCTGAGAGATGGTGCGGCTCATGATCTAGGAATTCACTCATATTAACCTGCTTAAGTGCTTCATGAACTCGAGTTACCATTTCATCATAAGGGACACCGTTGTTTTCCAATGCAAATGCAACATCATCTTGGACTGTTGAACCGACAAACTGATTATCTGGATTTTGAAAAACAAAACCCATCTGGGAACGAATCCCCCATAAATTCTCTTCTGTCAGTTTTTCATTGAATAAATTGACATTCCCTTCATCAGGGAACAGTAGTCCAATCATCATTTTGGCAAGTGTCGACTTACCTGAACCGTTATGGCCGACAATTGCTATCCATTCATCGTCATGTACCGTAAATGTCACGCCATCGATTGCTTTTTTCGTCTCCTCATTCTCACTTTGATAAGAATAAGATATATTATCCATCGACAGAATTTCCTTCATCGCCTTCCACCTCCGGCTACATTCACAGTATGTATACTACTAAGGATCCCCTGCAAGTTGACAGGGAATCCCGTTTATCAATTATGCCTCGGCGTAATTGCGTCCAGATTTTGAATCGAGCTTGCTCGATTGATTCCTTTCAAAATCTGTGACATCCGCCGGAGGCTTTATCAGGGAGGAATTGAACTTCATTCCTCCTTGTTCTGCTGAATAAAGATAAAATTTAGACATTTAATTTTGGATAAAAAAAAGCGCGCACCTCATCCGAAGAAATGCGCTCATATCTATGACTGTTCCAGGTGCTCAATCCGGAACCGCGGATGAGGTGCGTAGAGCTAGACCAGACGTTAAAAACGACGATCGTAACACTCAGCTTTTAAAGTTGTCGTATAAATTTTTAAAAAAAGGGTGCTGCTCTGGGTACGCCAGACACACCCTCTGAAGATTTACTTAAGTACTCCTTCGGTGAAATTTCACCAAAGGCTATACTTGAGTTATCATTCGCATTCATCGCTCTACTTCAAGAAGGAGAAGACTACTGCTGAATGTTGTTAAACGAGTTCGATAACAACGACAGGTGCTCCGTCGCCGCGACGAGGTCCCATTTTCATGATACGTGTATATCCACCTTGACGCTCAGCGTAGCGTGGAGCGACATTATCAAAAAGTTTTTGGATTGCGAAGATTTCTGTCTCTTTGCCTTCATCGTCCGTCAATGTAACGAGTTCACGACGGATGAATTGTGCAACTTGTCGACGTGCATGCAAGTCTCCACGTTTTCCAAGCGTAATCATTTTCTCAACAACTGAACGCAATTCTTTCGCACGAGCTTCTGTCGTTTGAATACGTTCGTGGATGATAAGATCTGTAGCTAGGTCGCGAAGCATTGCTTTACGTTGTGAACTTGTACGTCCAAGTTTTCTGTATCCCATAGAAGTTTCCCTCCTTCAATCTATAAATTCGCTCAATCTTCCGTGCGTAACTCCAGGTTAAGCTCGTCCAACTTCGCTTTCACTTCTTCAAGTGATTTACGTCCGAGATTTCGTACTTTCATCATTTCATCCTCTGACTTGGTAGCAAGTTCAAGAACTGTATTGATGCCAGCACGTTTTAGGCAGTTGTATGATCTAACTGAAAGGTCGAGTTCTTCAATCGTCATCTCAAGCACTTTTTCTTTCTGATCTTCCTCTTTTTCCACCATGATTTCAGCAGTTTGTGCTTCATCTGTCATACCGACAAATATATTCAGATGCTCCGTCAAGATTTTCGCCCCGAGTGAAACAGCTTCTTTAGGACCGATGCTGCCATCTGTCCAAACATCAAGTGTTAATTTATCGAAGTTTGCCATTTGACCAACCCGAGTATTTTCCACTTGGAAGTTAACGCGTGAAACAGGAGTATAAATGGAGTCGATTGGAATAACGCCAATTGCGAGATCCTCACGTTTGTTTTGATCAGAACGTGCATAACCACGACCACGTACAGCATACATACGCATGCGCAAGTGTCCGTTTTTACCAAGAGTCGCGATAGGAATCTCAGGATTCAACACTTCTACGTCACTATCATGTGTAATGTCCGCAGCTGTGACGACTCCTTCGCCTTTCACGTCTATCTCAATCACTTTCTCTTCATCTGAATAGATTTTAAGAGCCAGTTTCTTCACGTTCAAAATAATTGTTGCGACGTCTTCGACGACACCTTCAATTGTTGAGAACTCATGAAGCACGCCATCAATCTGAATCGATGTAACAGCAGCCCCTGGCAGTGAGGATAGAAGGATGCGGCGTAGGGAATTCCCTAAAGTATTTCCGTATCCACGCTCAAGTGGTTCGATGATGAACTTACCGAACTTGATGTCTTCGCCGATCATAACTGTTTCAATCTTTGGTTTCTCAATCTCGATCATTCATTTACCCTCCTTCAAAACGTCAAATGTATTGGCCGTTCCATATTGAAATCGATTATCATAGACGGCAAATTGCAATCGCACAATCATTTTTGACAAAAATTGTGTTTCTCAATCATATGGAGTAAAAGCCATTATACACGACGGCGTTTTGGCGGGCGGCATCCGTTATGTGGAACCGGTGTTACGTCTCTAATTGCAGTAACTTCAAGTCCTGCAGCCTGTAGTGAACGAATTGCTGCTTCACGTCCAGCTCCTGGACCTTTAACAGTAACTTCCAACGTTTTCAGACCATGCTCCATTGATGTTTTAGCAGCTGTTTCAGCAGCCATTTGTGCAGCAAATGGAGTTGATTTACGAGACCCTTTGAAGCCTAGTGCACCTGCACTTGACCAAGACAATGCGTTTCCTTGCATATCTGTAATTGTAACGATTGTGTTATTGAATGTTGAACGGATATGTGCAATCCCGGATTCAATATTCTTTTTCACACGACGTTTACGAGTTTGTTGTTTACGTGCCATGTTAAGAAGATACCTCCTTTACCTATTATTTTTTCTTGTTCGCTACTGTCCGTTTTGGACCTTTACGAGTACGTGCGTTGTTTTTCGTGTTTTGTCCACGAACGGGCAAGCCACGACGATGACGGATTCCACGGAAGCTACCGATTTCCATCAAACGTTTGATGTTAAGGGAAGTTTCACGTCGAAGATCACCTTCAACTTTAAGTGTGTCCATTTGTTCACGGATTTTATCGAGCTCAGCGTCTGTAAGATCGCGAACACGCGCGTCTTCAGAGACTCCAGCTGCTGCCAATACTTTCTGAGCAGTTGTTTTTCCGATTCCGAAAATGTAAGTTAATGAAATGACTACGCGCTTATCGCGCGGAACGTCTACACCAGCAATACGTGCCATATATATTGTGCACCTCCTTCAGAATTAGCCTTGTCTTTGTTTATGTTTTGGATTTTCACAGATTACCATTACTCGGCCGCGTCTGCGAATAATTTTACATTTTTCGCACATCGGTTTTACAGATGGTCTTACTTTCATCTTACCCAACCTCCTTCAATATTCCGGAGTTACAAAAGATTATTTGAAACGGTATGTGATACGACCACGTGTTAAATCATAAGGCGAGAGTTCCATTGTCACTTTATCGCCAGGTAGAATACGGATAAAGTGCATACGAATTTTGCCAGATACGTGCGCAAGAATTGTATGGCCGTTTTCCAGCTCTACTTTAAACATTGCGTTTGGCAACGTTTCGAGTACGGTTCCTTCAACTTCAATTACATCATCTTTCGCCATCAACCCAATCTCCCTTCTATATCCAATAAAGGTTCTCACCATCGAGCGGCATCAGTCGCCTTTAAAGCTTCCTTCAACATATGTCCGGATTGCATGAGTGATGTTCAAAAGAGGTCCGTCACATTCCGTTTCCCTTAAGTCAGTCCTCGACTTCTAGTTGTGGAAAATCGCGTCGAATTGGACACGACTGTCCAGAATGCCGTGGATGAGTTCCTAGTTGCTTTATACAGTTCTTTCCACGAAACATATTATACCTACCTGAGTAAGAAAATGCATTTCTAATGTATCAGAACATTAAATTGCTAAAATTCAACCAGTTATTATACCGGGCATCATATGCTTTTGCAGCTCGTTAAACGTTTTTTCGTTCACCAATACTATACTGCCCAATTAATGGCAAAAATATCTCAGTCCGAAAAAGATTACTTTTCGCTATCTTGAAGGATAACGTCCAGATCTTTGAAAACGTCCTTAATATCTTTCTGTCCATCTATGTTCACTAACACCTCTTTGGTATCGTAAAACGCCAAGAGTGGTGCCGTTTGATTCATATTTACTTCCAGACGGTTCGTGACAGTTTCCGGATTGTCATCGGCTCGCTGATAAAGTTCTCCGCCATCCTTATCACATACACCTTCAACCTTTGGAGGATTAAAAAGCAAATGATAGGATGTACCGCAAACTTTACAGATGCGGCGGCCTGTCAGCCTCGCGACAAGTTCTTCTTTCTCGACCTGGATATTGATGACGTGCTCAATTTTCCGACCCATGTCAGCCAAAAGCTGATTAAGTGCTTCAGCCTGAGGTACTGTACGCGGGAAACCGTCGAGCAAGAATCCGTTATCGCAATCGGATTTGCCTAATCTTTCACGAACAATTCCGATTGTCACTTCATCAGGGACAAGTGCTCCCTGATCCATGAACGATTTTGCTTTGACTCCAAGTTCCGTGCCTTCTTGAATAGCTGCACGGAACATATCGCCTGTAGAAATATGAGGGGTTCCGTACTTTTCGACAATTCTGTCTGCCTGTGTGCCTTTACCGGCTCCTGGCAGACCCATTAATACGATATTCATACGTATTGCACTCCCATTCATATTCAAATCACGAAGAGATGAACCTCCGCGAAGATTACTTCATGAACCCTTTATAATGCCTTTTCACAAGTTGTGATTCAAGTTGTTTCATCGTTTCAAGTGCAACCCCGACGACGATGATCAAACTCGTTCCTCCAATTTGCGCAGACTGTGGAAGGTTTGCGAAATTGATGAAGAAAATCGGCATGACTGCCACCGTAGCGAGGAATATCGCGCCAACGAATGTCAGTCTATACAAAGTGCTCGTTAGGTAATTTTGTGTATTTTGTCCTGGACGAATGCCCGGGATATAAGCGCCTTGATTCTTTAGATTATCTGCAATTTTCTCCGGATTCACCTGAATGAATGCGTAGAAGTATGTGAATGCAAGAATCAGTATCAGATAAAAGACCATTCCAACCGGTTTTGTATAATCAAACATAGTTGTAATTGCGGTCGTTACACTGTTAGTTCCAAAGAAGGTCGCAATTGATTGTGGTGTAATGAAAAATGCTGAAGCAAAGATTACCGGGATAACCCCCGCAGCATTAAGTTTCAATGGTAAGTGTGTCTGTTGGCCTGCAGTCGTTTGACTTCGTCCTGTGACACGTTTCGCATATTGAATTGGAATCTTCCGTAATGCTTCCTGGAAGTATATGACCAAGACAGTAATCGCAATGATCAAGAGGAGTAGAAGAGCCATAAGCGCAATTCTAATGAACAATGCATCGCCCGCTCCTTGGATCTGAGTTGCGTAAAGTTGGTTGACTGCATTTGGAATCGCTGCGACGATACCAGCAAAGATGATAATGGAAATACCATTCCCAACACCTTTTGCCGTGATCTGTTCACCGAGCCATAGAAGAAATGCAGTTCCTGCCGTCAATACGATCGCGATGACAACATATGTCGAAACACCTTCGTCTTTTATCAGCGAGCCGCCATACATTCGGTTGAAACCGAAAGACATTGCGATTGCTTGAATAAAGGCTAGGATTATTGTGAAATACCTAGTGAACTGTGCAAGTTTACGTCTTCCAACGTCACCTTGTTTCGCCCATTCGGCAAATTTTGGTACGACATCCATCTGCAACAATTGCACGATAATGGATGCGGTGATGTAAGGCATAATTCCCATTGCAAGAATGGAGAAGTTTGCAAGTGCTCCACCGCCAAATACATTCAGTAAGCCGATAAGGTTATTATCAGTTTGCTGTAAAGCAGTCGCATCAACGTTTGGTACTGGTATAAATGTTCCTAATCTAAAGATGACAAGAACAAGCAATGTGAAGAATATCTTAGACCGTATGTCTTTAACGCGCATAAAATTAGCGATCGTCTGAAACATTAAATCACCTCGGTCTGTCCGCCCGCCTTCTCGATTGCTTCCTTAGCAGAAGCAGAGAATTTGTGAGCTCTGACAGTAATCTTTTTCTCAAGAATTCCGTTACCCAGAATCTTAATACCTGATTTAGCGTTGCTCACGATGCCTGATTCAATTAGTAGTTCAGGCGTTACTTCTGTGCCTTCGTCGAAACGATTAAGTGTGTCAAGGTTTACAATTGCATAATCCTTGCGATTGATGTTCGTAAAACCACGTTTAGGTAGTCTTTGGAAGAATGGAATTTGTCCACCCTCGAATCCAAGACGTACGCCACCGCCCGAACGGGAGTTTTGTCCGCCATGACCTCTACCGGAAGTTTTACCAAAACCAGAACCGATTCCGCGTCCAATACGTTTACGTTTTGTACGAGAACCTTCAGCAGGTTTCATAGTGTGTAATTTCATCTTATTGGCACCTCCTTATTCAAAAAGTCGATAATTATTGTTCAGTGATCGTAACTAGGTGGTCGACTTTGCTAATCATGCCGCGAATTGCAACATTATCCTGATGTTCGACCGTTTGGTGTAATTTGCGAAGTCCAAGTGCTTCGATTGTTTTACGTTGTGCAGGTTTCGCACCGATAGTGCTTTTTGTAAGGGTGATTTCAAGTTTATTCGCCATTGTATTTCCCCCCTTAACTGTACAGTTCTTTCACGGTTTTCCCGCGCAATTTAGCAACATCTTCAGCGCGTTTCAAATTCGTTAATCCTTCGATTGTTGCACGAACCATATTAATAGGTGTGCTTGAACCAAGTGATTTTGAAAGGATATCCGTGATGCCTGCAAGTTCAAGTACCGCACGGACAGGTCCGCCGGCGATAACTCCAGTACCTGGAGCTGCTGGTTTGATGAGGATTTTTCCTGCACCAAAGTGTCCAAGAATTTCGTGCGGAGTTGTTCCTTTGACCATTGGTACAACGATCAAATTCTTCTTCGCATCTTCGATAGCTTTACGGATTGCATCCGGAACTTCTTGTGCTTTACCAGTACCGAAACCGACACGGCCATTTTTATCTCCGACAACGACGAGAGCAGTGAAACGGAAACGACGTCCGCCTTTCACAACTTTCGCTACGCGGTTAATCGTAACTACGCGTTCTTCGAATTCACTTTTATTCTGATCATTACGACGCATGAAATGTGTCCCTCCTTCTTAATTAAAATTCCAGACCGTTTTCACGAGCTGCGTCCGCAAGAGCTTTCACACGGCCGTGGAATAAGTAGCCGCCACGGTCAAATACTACCGCTTTAACGTCTTTTTCTACAGCTTTCTTTGCAATCATCTCGCCGACTTTTACTGCTGCTGCAGTGTCCGCTTTGGATTCAGATTCGAACTCTTTATCCATTGAAGAAGCACTAACAATCGTTACTGCATTTACGTCATCTATCAATTGAGCATAGATATGCTTGTTTGAACGGAATACGTTTAGACGTGGACGTGCTGCAGTCCCGCTAATTTTGTTACGAACCCGTGTATGACGTTTCTTACGAGTAGCGTTTTTATCCTTTTTCGTAATCATCGTGATCACTCCTTCCGGATGCCTTAAGCGGCATTATTTACCTGTTTTACCTTCTTTACGACGGACAACTTCACCTTCGTAGCGAATTCCTTTGCCTTTATATGGCTCTGGTGGACGTACTTTTCTGATGTTTGATGCAAGAGCACCTACGCGTTCTTTATTGATACCGCGGACAGTGATCTTAGTGTTAGCAGGAACTTCAACTTCAATTCCTTCTTCGGGTGTAAATTCAACCGGGTGAGAATAACCAACGTTCAATACAAGTTTAGGACCTTGAAGGGAAGCACGGTAACCTACACCGACTAGTTCAAGTTTACGTTCAAAACCTTGTGAAACGCCAATCACCATATTGTCGAGAAGTGAACGCGTCGTTCCGTGAATAGAACGGTGTTCCTTGGATTCAGAAGGACGGACCAAAGTGATCACATTGTCTTCCTGCTCGATTTTAATATCCGTGTTAAATGTGTTTGTAAGTTCGCCTTTAGGACCTTTAACAGTAACGAAGTTACCTTCTGTGATGGTAACTGTCACGTTTTCAGGTACCTCAATCGGCTTTTTGCCAATACGGGACATTCAATTGCACCTCCATTCAATTGTTACGAATTACCAGACGTAAGCTACTACTTCTCCGCCTACTTGTTTAGCGCGTGCTTCCTTGTCAGTAAGAACGCCATTTGATGTGGAAACGAGGGCGATACCAAGACCATTCAACACTTTTGGAACTTCGCTTGTTTTTGCATAAACACGAAGACCAGGTTTTGAAATACGTTTAAGACCAGTGATGACACGCTCGTTATTTTGACCATATTTAAGGAAAATGCGGATGATACCTTGCTTGTTATCTTCTACATATTCTACATCGCGTACGAAACCTTCACGTTTCAAGATTTCTGCAATTTCTTTTTTCATGTTTGAAGCAGGTACTTCAAGCTTCTCGTGACGAACCATATTGGCGTTACGGATGCGTGTAAGCATATCTGCGATCGGATCACTCATTGTCATTACATTTACCTCCTTCCCAAATTTAGGGGTTTACCAGCTGGCTTTTTTGACGCCAGGAATTTGTCCCTTATACGCTAGTTCGCGGAAACAAATACGGCAAAGCTTGAATTTCCGGTATACAGAATGCGGACGGCCACAACGCTCGCAGCGTGTGTATGCCTGTACTTCGAATTTCGGTGTACGTTTTTGTTTAGCAATCATTGACTTTTTAGCCACGTTTACGCCTCCCTCTTATTTACTTCTGGAACGGCATGCCGAACTGCGTTAATAACTCATGTGCTTCTTCGTCCGAGTTTGCAGTCGTAACGATGACGATATCCATACCGCGTATTTTAGAAACTTTATCATAGTCGATTTCAGGGAAAATTAGTTGCTCTTTAACACCCAGTGTATAGTTACCGCGACCATCGAATGCTTTCTTCGAAACACCACGGAAGTCACGTACTCGGGGTAGAGAAACAGAGATTAGCTTATCTAGGAATTCGTACATACGCTCACCGCGTAATGTAACTTTTGTTCCGATAGGCATACCTTCACGGAGACGGAATCCCGCGATTGATTTCTTCGCTTTTGTGATGACCGGCTTTTGACCGGAAATGATTGTTAGATCTTCCACTGCCGCATCTAGTGCTTTCGTGTTTTGAACAGCGTCACCAACACCCATGTTAATAACGATTTTATCTACTTTAGGGACTTGCATAACTGATGTATATTCAAACTTGCTCATTAGAGCAGGTGTGACTTCGTTTTTAAACTTATCTTTTAAACGGCTCATCTGTTGGACCTCCTTTCATCCGTTACTTATTTGTCCAGTAATTCCCCGGATTTTTTAGCAACACGAACTTTTTTGCCATCTTCGATCTTGTAACCTACGCGAGTTGGCTCGCCTGTTTTAGGATCGATTAACATGACGTTTGATACGTGGATAGCTGCCTCTTGGCTCACAATTCCACCTTGAGGATTCTCCTGGTTAGGTTTCGTATGCTTCTTGACGATGTTAACACCTTCAACAAGTACACGATCCTTTTTAGGGAAAGCCACTAAAATCACACCGGTTTTACCTTTGTCTTTACCAGTGATGACCATAACTTTATCACCTTTTTTAACATTCATTCTGTCGCACCTCCTTGATTGGCACTATCATGTAATTAAAGAACTTCAGGAGCGAGTGAAATGATTTTCATGAAGTTGCTGTCACGAAGTTCGCGAGCAACCGGTCCGAAAATACGTGTTCCACGTGGGCTCTTGTCGTCACGGATAATAACACAAGCATTTTCATCAAATGTAATGTAAGTTCCGTCTTTACGGCGTACTCCGCTTTTCGTGCGGACGATAACAGCCTTGACGACTTCACCTTTTTTAACAACGCCACCTGGTGTTGCTTTTTTTACCGTAACTACAACAACATCACCGATGTTTGCTACTTTACGGCCTGTACCGCCTAATACTTTAATTGTTAAAACTTCACGAGCGCCTGAGTTGTCGGCGACTTTCATACGACTTTCCTGTTGAATCATTGAGGCTACCTCCTCCCGGATTTATATATCCGAACGTTATTAGATGATGACCGCTTTTTCGACTACTTCAAGTAGACGGAATCGTTTTGTTGCCGATAATGGACGAGTTTCCATAATACGAACAACATCACCGATTTTCGCTTCATTCAGCTCATCGTGGGCCTTGAATTTTTTAGAGTACTTAACACGTTTACCGTATTTAGCATGTTTCTTCTGTGTTTCGATCATTACAGTAACTGTTTTATCCATTTTGTCGGATACAACGCGGCCTGTATACACTTTGCGTTGGTTACGCTCCTCAGTCATGGCTGCAACCTCCTTCATCAGTTATTTGCACTGATTTCTCTTTGACGTATTACAGTTTTCATGCGCGCAATCGATTTACGAACTTCTCGGATGCGTGCAGTGTTTTCTAATTGACCTGTCGCGAGTTGGAAGCGAAGGTTGAAAAGCTCTTCTTTCAGTGATTTCACTTTTTGCTCAATCTCTGCAGTTGTCAGATCACGAATTTCATTAGCTTTCATTAGATTCACCACCAATTTCTTCACGTTTTACAAACTTAGTTTTGATAGGAAGTTTGTGAGATGCAAGGCGAAGCGCTTCACGCGCAACTTCTTCCGGTACACCTGCTATTTCGAACATAACTCTACCAGGTTTAACAACTGCTACCCAGCCTTCTACAGCACCTTTACCGGAACCCATCCGGACTTCAAGAGGCTTCTTCGTATATGGTTTGTGCGGGAAAATGTTGATCCAAACTTTACCGCCACGTTTCATGTAACGTGTCATAGAAATACGTGCTGCTTCGATTTGACGGCTTGTAATCCATGCCGCATCAACCGCTTGTAGACCGTATTCACCGAATTGAACTGTTGCTCCGCCTTTTGTAGTACCGCGCATTTTACCACGGAATACACGACGATATTTAACTCGTTTAGGCATTAACATAATTAGTTGCCTCCTTCCTCAGAGATCTTCTGTTTCTTCACTGGAAGGACTTCTCCACGGTAAATCCATACTTTAACGCCAAGCTTACCAAATGTAGTATCTGCTTCAGCATGTGCATAATCAATATCTGCACGTAATGTATGGAGAGGGACAGTACCTTCACTGTAATGTTCCGAACGAGCTATGTCAGCCCCGCCAAGACGACCAGAAACCTGTGTTTTAATTCCTTTAGCACCAGAACGAATCGTACGTTGAATCGCTTGTTTTTGTGCACGGCGGTATGATACGCGAGTTTCTAGTTGACGAGCAATTGACTCTGCAACTAATTTAGCATCAAGATCTGCACGTTTAATTTCAATGATGTTGATGTGAACGCGTTTACCAGTTATTTCGTTCAGTTGTTTACGAAGTGCTTCAACCTCAGTACCACCTTTACCAATAACCATACCTGGTTTAGCAGTGTGAATGCTGATGTTAACACGCTTTGCAGCACGCTCAATTTCTACTTTAGAAACAGACGCTTCTATAAGACGCTTTTCAATGTATTCACGGATTTTTAAATCTTCGTGTAAGAGAGTCGCATAGTCTTTTTCTGCGTACCATTTAGACTCCCAGTCACGGATGATACCGACCCGTAAACCGTTAGGATGTACTTTTTGACCCACGAATTATCCCTCCTTCTTTTCAGATACCACTAAAGTAATGTGGCTCGTACGCTTGTTAATCGCACTTGCGCGTCCTTGTGCGCGTGGTCGGAAACGTTTCATAGTCGGACCTTCATCAACGAATACTTCGCTAATGAATAGGTTTTCGACGTCCATTTCGTAGTTATGTTCAGCATTTGCAATCGCTGATTTCAAAACTTTTTCTACAACCGGAGATGCCGCTTTCGGCGTCAGGCGTAGAATTGCGATAGCTTCACCGACTTTTTTGCCCCGGATAAGATCAACGACCAAACGGACTTTGCGAGAAGCAATACGGACTGTGCGGGCAGTAGCTTTTGCTTGTTGCATCAGAAATAACCTCCTCTCAAATTAACGTCTTGTTTTCTTATCGTCAGCGCCATGACCTCTGTATGTGCGCGTTGGTGCAAATTCACCCAGTTTATGACCTACCATATCTTCAGTAACATAAACAGGAACATGTTTACGTCCGTCGTATACAGCAATTGTCATTCCGATGAATGTCGGGAAGATAGTTGAACGGCGTGACCAAGTTTTGATAACCTGTTTTTTCTCGGAATCCTTTTGTGCTTCAACCTTCTTCATTAGATGATCGTCTACAAATGGTCCTTTTTTCAAGCTGCGGCCCATGTCGGAACCTCCCTCCGTGTCTGTACTACGGTCCATTCGTTGAACCGCAGTGCATTCAAATTATTTCTTACGACGACGAACGATAAGTTTGTCGGATTTGTTGTTTTTCTTACGTGTTTTATATCCAAGTGTCGGTTTACCCCAAGGAGTAACCGGCGATTTCATACCAATACCAGTTTTACCTTCACCACCACCGTGTGGGTGATCGTTAGGGTTCATGACAGAACCACGAACTGTAGGGCGTTTACCCATCCAACGTGAACGTCCTGCTTTACCGATGTTGATAAGCTCGTGTTGCTCATTACCGACTTGACCAATTGTCGCGCGGCATGTTGCAAGAATCATGCGAACTTCTCCAGATTGAAGACGTACAATAACATACTTTTCTTCACGGCCTAATAGTTGTGCAGATGTTCCTGCAGAACGTACTAGTTGTCCACCTTTACCTGGTTTCATTTCGATGTTGTGAATTGTAGTACCCATTGGAATGTTTTCAAGTGGAAGTGCGTTACCCACTTTGATATCTGATTCCGGGCCTGACATAATTGTTGCTCCAACTACTAAACCTTTTGGAGCGAGAATGTAGCGTTTCTCTCCATCTGCGTAATTGATTAGAGCGATGTTAGCTGAACGGTTTGGATCGTATTCGATCGTAGCAACGCGTCCTGGTATGCCATCTTTCCGACGTTGGAAATCGATGACACGGTATTGGCGCTTGTGGCCTCCACCTTGGTGACGAACAGTAGTCCTACCAGTGTTGTTACGGCCGCCTTTCCGCTTAAGCGGTGCAAGCAATGATTTTTCCGGTTTGTCAGCAGTAATCTCAGCAAAGTCGGATGTAGTCATGTTACGGCGTCCGTTGGAGGTAGGTTTGTATTTCTTAATCGCCATTTGTGTTCCCTCCTTCGTATAATTGGATATCTATTAGTGTTTCAAATTACATTTCGAAAAGTTCAATGTCTTTTGAGTCAGCAGTTAGTGTAACAATCGCTTTGCGGCGTCTGTTCGTATAACCAGAATGCTTACCCATACGCTTAAGTTTACCTTTGTAATTCTGTACGTTCACTTTATCAACTTGAACACCGAAGATTTCTTCGATAGCTTGCTTAATATGTGTTTTATTAGCGCGCGTGTCAACTTCGAAAGTGTACTTTTTGAATTCCATTTGTTCAGAAGTACGCTCGGTAATGACCGGACGTTTTAGAATATCACGTGCTTCCATTAACCAAGCACCTCCTCTATTTTTTGCACCGCTGCTTTTGTCATAACAAGTTTGTCGTGACCAATAAGGTCAAGTACATTGATACCTGTAGCTGTTACTACACTGATTCCAGGGATGTTACGTGCGGACAATGCCACAGTTTCATCTAGGTCTGCAGTTACAATCAATGCTTTTCTGTCAATCGAAAGATCAGCAAGTACTTTGATGAATTCTTTTGTTTTTGGTGCTTCGAATGTTAGTCCTTCAAGAATGATTACTTCTTCGTCGCGAACTTTCGTAGAAAGTGCTGAAAGAAGAGCCAACCTGCGGACTTTCTTCGGTAATTTGTAGCTGTAGCTTCTTGGAGTTGGACCGAATACGATACCGCCTCCACGCCATTGTGGTGATCGAATCGAACCTTGACGGGCACGACCTGTACCTTTTTGGCGCCATGGCTTACGTCCACCACCAGCTACTTGTCCGCGGCTTTTCACTTTATGGTTACCTTGACGCAATGAAGCACGTTGGCTAACTAATGCTTCGAATAAAACAGATTCATTCGGCTCGATGCCAAAGATTGCTTCATTTAGCTCGATGTCTCCGACAGAAGTTCCTGCCTGATTTAATACGGTTACTTTAGGCATTCCTGTTTCCTCCTTCCTTTAGTAGTTAGTTCCCTTTGATTGCGCTGCGCACTTGTAGAAGTGATTTGCGTGCTCCAGGAACGTTACCTTTAACTAGTAACAAGTTACGTTCAGTGTCAACCCGTACAATTTCAAGGTTTTGAACTGTTACTGTTTTACCGCCCATACGGCCCGGCATTTTTTTACCTTTGAATACACGTTGTGCATCTACAGATCCAATCGAACCTGGTGCGCGGTGATGACGTGATCCGTGAGTCATAGGTCCGCGTGAATATCCGTGACGCTTGATAACACCTTGGAACCCTTTACCTTTTGATGTGCCTGTAATATCAACGATATCGCCTTCAGCGAAAGTATCGACTTTGACTTCTTGACCAATTTCGTAGCCACTAACGTCTAATTCGCGGAATTCACGAATGAAGCGCTTAGGTGCAGTATCAGCTTTTGCAACGTGCCCTTTTTCAGGTTTGTTAGCAAGCTTTTCGCGTTTATCTTCAAATCCGATTTGGATTGATTCGTAGCCGTCCGTTTCTTTTGTCTTCTTTTGAAGAACAACGTTTTGTCCAGCTTCAATCACAGTTACCGGGATAAGATCTCCGTTTTCAGCAAAAATTTGCGTCATACCGAGTTTTCTTCCCAAGATTCCTTTGGTCATTTAGTCCACCTCCTGAATTAATGTGTGTTTTATTTAGTATCGATTAAAGTTTAATTTCAATGTCTACGCCTGATGGTAAATCGAGTTTCATTAAAGCATCGACAGTTTGTGGTGTCGGATTAACGATATCGATAAGACGTTTATGAGTACGCATTTCGAACTGTTCGCGCGAATCTTTGTATTTATGTACCGCACGAAGAATCGTGTAGACAGTTCTTTCAGTCGGTAGTGGAATCGGACCCGATACACTAGCACCCGAACGTTTTGCTGTTTCTACGATCTTTTCAGCCGATTGATCAAGAATTCTATGATCATATGCTTTTAAACGAATACGAATCTTTTGTTTTGCCATTATTTTCCCTCCCTTGCGCCTATTTTGTTATAGACATTCTCCGCGAAAATTTCCCACACACATGCCATGGCAAAGCGGCCTGGTGTGTCGGCAACCTCTCGCTTCATCGCAGTCAAAGACCAACATTCAATATTATACACAAAGAAAAAGAATCTCGCAAGTGTTTTGGCGGAATTCTTTTTCTCAACTTTATTATTATAATTCTTTCTCTCCATTTTTGCAACACAGAGCTTAATAGTCCGAAAAATTTATTTATCAGTTTAGATACATTACTGTTATCCATCCGAACACCAACAACGGAATGTTGTAATGAATGAACGTTGGTACGCATGTGTCCCATATATGATTATGCTGACCATCCACGTCAAGTCCAGCAGTTGGTCCAAGTGTAGAGTCAGATGCAGGCGACCCTGCGTCTCCCAGGGCCGCTGCAGTTCCTATGAGTGCGATGATTGATAACGTACTGAAACCGAAGGCCATACTAAGCGGTACAAAGATTGAAGTGATAATTGGAATCGTAGCAAATGATGATCCTATGCCCATTGTGACAATCAAACCGACCATAAGCATTACAAAAGCAGCGATTCCTTTACTGTCTCCAAGAACGGTACTTGCATATTCCACAAGCGTAACAATATGGCCTGTCTCCTGAAGCACAGCAGCAAATCCATTCGCCGAAATCATAACGAAGCCGACAAATGCCATCATGCGCATTCCTTCATTGATAAGACCATCAGCATCTTTCCATTTTAGTGCTCCTGTAATATATAGAATTGTGATACCGGTTACGGCACCTGCAATCATCGAATCTGTTGGTATTTGTACTGCAAGGGTACCGATAAGCGCTACCACTGTAAAGACGATATTGCGTTTCTTCACAATAACTACCTCTTCGGCAAATTCAATTCGCTTATCCGCATACTCTCTTGGTTTGCGATAAGAGAAGAAGATCGCAATCAGTAGTCCAACCACCAGGCCCAGAACAGGAAATGCCATCGCTTTCGGGATATCTGCCATGTTGATTGCTAGTCCAGATGCTTCCATTTGAATAGCGAGAATCTCGTGGAAGATGAATCCATAGCCATATGGCAGTAGGATATATGGAGCCGTTAATCCAAATGTCAGAACGGAAGCAATTAAACGACGATCCACTTTCAACAAATTTAAAATATGTAGAACTGGCGGTACTATTAACGGTATGAATGCAATATGAATAGGTATAAGATTTTGTGAGAACAAAGCCATCGTTAGAAGAACTAATATAATTAGAACTTTTCCGAGACCCGTTCGGTCCGCTTCCCCATCTCTCTTTACAATTCGTAGCATTGCAGCTACCAGTAGCTGTGGAATACCAGTTTTAGAGATGGCAACAGCAAATCCGCCCAATAGTGCGTAACTTAGGGCAATGGTTGCACCGGCTCCTAGCCCACCCGTAAATGAAGTAATCGTCTCATTTAATGACAAACCACCTACAAATCCGCCAATAATTGCTCCTGCAACAAGAGCCAACACGACGTTAACCCGCAGTAAACTTAATATGAGCATTATTCCTACAGCAATTAGTACAGCGTTCATGTATTTTCCTCCCGAATGTTTCTTTAGTCAGTTAAAGCGTTGAAGTGACTTCATTAAGATAACAAAGGGTGTTTCATCTGTCAATGGAAATTCAAGGACAAAAAAATCCCGCCACAATGGGCGGGATTTAAAAGGTAACGAATTATTTAATGATTGTTGCTACAACGCCAGCGCCTACAGTACGTCCACCCTCACGGATAGAGAATTTAGTACCTTCTTCAAGAGCGATTGGAGCAATCAAATCGATTGTCATTTCAACGTTATCGCCAGGCATAACCATTTCTACGCCTTCTGGAAGCTCGATAACACCAGTCACGTCAGTTGTACGGAAGTAGAACTGTGGACGGTAGTTTGAGAAGAATGGAGTATGACGTCCACCCTCTTCTTTTGAAAGAACATAAACTTCAGATGTAAATTTAGTGTGTGGAATGATAGTACCTGGTTTAGCAAGTACTTGCCCACGTTGGATATCGTCACGTGATACACCACGAAGTAGTGCACCGATGTTGTCGCCAGCTTCTGCATAGTCAAGAAGTTTACGGAACATTTCTACACCTGTTACAGTAGTAGCTTTTGGTTCTTCAACGATACCGATGATATCAACAACATCACCGATTTTAACTACTCCACGCTCAACGCGACCAGTAGCAACAGTTCCACGTCCTGTGATTGAGAATACGTCCTCAACAGGCATCATGAATGGTTTTTCAGTATCACGTGGTGGTGTAGGGATATATTCATCAACAGCATTCATAAGCTCCATGATTTTATCTTCCCAAGCTTCTTCACCTTCAAGTGCTTTAAGAGCAGATCCTTTGATGACAGGAATGTCATCGCCAGGGAAATCGTATTCAGAAAGAAGGTCACGAATTTCCATTTCTACTAATTCAAGAAGTTCTTCGTCATCAACCATGTCACATTTGTTCATGAAGACAACTAGGTAAGGAACACCTACTTGACGTGAAAGAAGAATGTGCTCACGTGTTTGTGGCATAGGGCCGTCAGCTGCAGAAACAACTAGGATACCGCCGTCCATTTGAGCTGCACCAGTGATCATGTTTTTAACGTAATCCGCGTGACCTGGGCAGTCAACGTGTGCGTAGTGACGTGTTGCAGTTTCATATTCAACGTGTGAAGTATTGATTGTGATTCCGCGTTCTTTTTCTTCAGGTGCGTTGTCAACGTCAGCATATGATGCTGCAGTTCCACCTAATTTTTTTGCAAGAACTGTTGCAATTGCTGCAGTTAGTGTTGTTTTACCATGGTCGACGTGACCAATTGTACCTACGTTAGCATGCTGCTTGGAACGGTCGAATTTTTCTTTTCCCATTATGGAAATCCTCCTCGAAATATAAAAGTTATTTTTGTTTTTATATATAGTTATAGGTGTTAAAGGGGGGCCCCCCTTTAACTGCCCATATCTACTACTTACATTTTAATTAGAAACAAATTAGAATGCTATTATTCGCCTTTGTTTTTCTTGACAATTTCTTCTGCAACTGATTTCGGCACTTCTTCATAGTGATCAAATGCCATTGAGAAGTTTCCGCGTCCTTGTGTGTTAGAACGTAGAGATGTTGCGTAACCAAACATATTAGCTAGTGGAACCATTGCACGAACTACTTGTGAATTACCACGAGCGTCCATTCCTTCTACACGGCCACGGCGTGATGTAACATCACCCATGATATCGCCCATGTATTCTTCAGGAATTTGAACTTCTACTTTCATCATCGGTTCAAGTAGAACTGGGTTAACTTTTGATACAGCGTTTTTAAGTGCCATAGAAGCAGCAATTTTAAACGCCATTTCATTGGAGTCGACATCATGATAAGAACCGTCGAATAGACGAGCTTTAATGTCAATCAAAGGATAACCAGCAATTACACCATTATCTAGTGAATCACGGATACCTGCTTCAACTGCAGGGATATATTCACGTGGAACTGATCCCCCAACGATGTTGTTAATGAATTCAAATCCTTTTCCTTCTTCGTTAGGAGAGAATTCGATCCAAACGTGACCAAACTGTCCACGTCCACCGGATTGACGCACGAACTTACCTTCAACTTCCGCCGAAGAACGGAATGTTTCACGATAAGATACTTGCGGTGCTCCGACGTTAGCTTCAACGTTGAATTCACGACGCATACGGTCTACAAGAACGTCAAGATGCAATTCACCCATACCAGCGATGATTACTTCTCCTGTTTCTTGGTCTGTATGTGCGCGGAATGTAGGGTCTTCCTCTTGAAGCTTAGCAAGAGCCATACCCATTTTATCTTGGTCGGCTTTCGTTTTCGGTTCAACAGAAAGTGAAATTACTGGTTCTGGGAAGTCCATTGACTCAAGAATTACAGGCGCGCTAGCATCACATAGTGTGTCACCAGTTCCTGTATCTTTAAGTCCAACTGCAGCAGCAATTTCCCCTGAATGTACTTCAGAGATTTCTTCACGTGAGTTAGCATGCATTTGTAGAATACGTCCTACGCGTTCACGCTTACCTTTTGAAGCATTCTGTACGTATGATCCTGATTGAAGAACACCGGAATACACACGGAAGAATGTTAGTTTACCTACATAAGGATCCGTCATAACTTTGAAAGCTAATGCCGAGAAGGGCTCTGAATCGTCTGAGTGACGCTCAACTTCTTCATCAGTTTCAGGATTTGTTCCTTTCATAGGCGGGATGTCAAGTGGAGATGGAAGATAGTCGATAACAGCATCAAGAACAAGTTGTACACCTTTGTTTTTGAAAGCAGTCCCACATACAACCGGATAGAATTCAACAGCTAATGTCGCATTACGAATCGCTTTTTTGATTTCATCGTTTGTAATTTCTTCTTCATCCAAGAATTTATTCATAAGTGCTTCATCGAATTCAGCAACCGCTTCAATTAGTTTTTCACGGTATTCTGCAGCTTGCTCACGATATTCTTCTGGAATTTCTCTAACTTCAGCGTTTAGGCCTGTATCATCTTCGTAGAAAACTGCGTTCATTTCAACTAAATCGATAATTGCAGCGAAAGTATCTTCCGCACCAATCGGCAATTGAATTGGATGTGCGTTTGCTCCAAGACGGTCTACAAGAGTACCTACTGAATAAAGGAAATCAGCACCTGTTTTGTCCATTTTGTTAACGAAAACTAGACGTGGAACGCCGTAGTTTGTTGCTTGACGCCAAACTGTTTCTGTTTGTGGTTCAACACCCGATTGAGCGTCAAGCACTGTTACAGCTCCATCAAGAACACGAAGTGAACGTTCAACTTCAACAGTGAAGTCTACGTGACCCGGAGTATCAATGATGTTTACGCGGTGGTTTTTCCATTCAGCCGTTGTAGCAGCTGAAGTGATTGTGATTCCGCGTTCTTGCTCCTGCTCCATCCAGTCCATTTGAGATGCACCTTCGTGCGTTTCCCCGATTTTGTGGATTTTACCAGTGTAATAAAGTATCCGTTCAGTTGTCGTTGTTTTACCAGCGTCAATGTGAGCCATGATACCAATGTTACGTGTATTCTCTAAGGAGAATTTTCTAGCCATTATATGATCTCCTTCCGTCTCGGATTAGAGTAGTTATGAATCGCTTGAGCTTACCAGCGATAGTGAGCGAATGCTTTGTTAGCATCAGCCATTTTGTGCATTTCTTCACGGCGTTTCACAGAAGCACCAGTGTTGTTGGAAGCATCAAGGATTTCATTCGCAAGACGTTCTTCCATTGTTTTTTCTCCGCGTGTGCGTGAGTAGTTAACAAGGTAACGAAGTCCAAGAGTTGTACGGCGATCAGGACGTACTTCAACTGGTACTTGATAGTTTGCTCCACCTACACGGCGTGCTTTAACTTCAAGAACTGGCATTACATTAGTAAGTGCCGCTTCGAATACTTCAAGTGGATCTTTTCCAGAACGTTCTTTCACTAGCTCGAACGCACCATAGAGGATTTTTTGAGATGTACCTTTTTTACCGTCAACCATCATTTTATTAATAAGACGTGAAACGAGCTTCGAATTGTAAATCGGATCCGGAAGTACGTCACGTTTTGCAACAGGGCCTTTACGTGGCATGTTGTATTCCTCCTTTCAAGTTTTTAAGCGTTTGCCGCTTAAATAACCATCAATCATCATTTTTTAAGCGGGTTTTACTTAACTATCATTTTGAATTTATGTTGTGTAATTAGTTTTTCTTAGCTTTTGGTCTTTTAGCTCCGTACTTAGAACGGCTTTGTAGACGTCCAGTTACACCAGCTGTATCAAGTGCTCCACGAACGATGTGGTAACGAACACCTGGTAAATCTTTTACGCGTCCTCCGCGAAGAAGAACAACACTATGCTCTTGAAGGTTGTGACCTTCACCGCCGATGTATGCGTTGACTTCCAATTGGTTTGTCAAGCGTACACGTGCATATTTACGAAGAGCCGAGTTTGGCTTTTTCGGTGTCATTGTACCAACACGCGTACAAACACCTCTTTTTTGTGGTGAGTTTACGTTTGTTGTAGCTTTTTTGAAGCTGTTGTAGCTTTTTCCAAGTGCTGGAGATTTAGATCCTGCCACTTTTGTCTTACGTGGTTTACGGACCAATTGATTAATTGTTGGCATCGATTTTTCCTCCTTCCGAACTTCTTTTGTAAGACCACACATCCAGGTGGTTCATTTTTGGGTAAAAACAAAGTCCTTGTGCTAGTCTGCACAAAAACTATTAATCAGTAATCGCAACCACAGCTGCACCGACTTGAATGCCACATGCATTTCCGAGTTTATCCCTCGAATCAACATACGTTACTTGAACGTTATGAAGTTCGGCCTCCTCCATCACTGGAGCAATAATCCGTTCTTCTGCATCCTGCGCAATAATAACTTCTATCACTATCCCTGCACGGATTGCTTTCACTGCCTGCTTTGTACCGATGATCGTCTTCTTTGCCTGCTCAACTTTTTCATAAGACATTTCCATATCCTCCAAAGTACAGACATCAACTATCAACCTTTTGTATTTTATCACCTGTATCGGTAACTGTCAACACTTTCAATAATAAATGGGGAGGAAGTCTTTCGAGTTCCCCCCATTTACAGTTGAGGTAAAGACTTCAAACTTATTTCGTTACACTTTTTTCTTTATCCTGTTCCATAACGATGTGACGGTAACGCTGCATTCCTGTTCCAGCTGGAACAAGTTTCCCGATAATGACGTTTTCTTTCAAGCCGAGTAGCTCGTCGGTTTTCCCTTTGATGGCTGCATCCGTCAAGACACGAGTTGTCTCTTGGAAAGAAGCTGCCGATAAGAAGGATTCCGTTTCGAGTGAAGCTTTCGTAATACCGAGAATAACAGGACGACAAGTCGCCGGAACTTTGTTGACTTTAAGCACTTCCGCATTCGCATCTGAGAATTGATGGATGTCGAGTAGTGAACCCGGTAATAGATCCGTGTCCCCTGCTTCGATGATGCGCACTTTACGAAGCATTTGGCGAACCATTACTTCAATGTGCTTATCACCGATTTCAACACCCTGACTGCGGTAAACTTTTTGAACTTCTTTCAAGAGATAGACTTGAACGGTAACGACGTCTTTGACAACAATCAGTTCTTTCGGATCGATAGAACCTTCTGTTATCACTTCACCCCGGTCAATCGTATCACCGACCTCAACTTTAAGACGGGCGTTGTATGGCGTCAGGTATTTCCGCGTTTCTACATCGCCTTGAATTGTAATTTCTTTCTGACCTTCACGAATTTCATCGATTTCGACGATTTCACCTTTGATTTCCGAAATGACTGCAACCCCTTTTGGATTACGTGATTCGAAAATTTCCTGGATACGTGGAAGACCTTGTGTTATATCAGACCCTGCAACTCCACCTGTATGGAACGTACGCATTGTAAGCTGTGTACCCGGCTCGCCGATTGATTGTGCAGCGATAATACCAACTGCTTCACCAACTTCAACTGTTTCACCTGTTGCCAAGTTAATGCCGTAACATAATTTACAAACACCGTGTTTCGTATTACATGTGAACGCAGAACGGATTGTTATTTGTTCAAGTCCCGCATCCAAAATGGCACGAGCTGCATCAGCCGTAATTAAGCCATCACGTTTAAGGATTAGGGCACCTGTTTCAGGATGGTAGATTGTTTTCTTCGTGTGACGGCCTTCGATACGTTCATCCAGACCTTCGATAACTTCTGTTCCATCCATAAGCGCACCGATATCCAATCCACGATCTGTACCACAATCATCTTCACGGACGATGACGTCTTGTGCAACGTCAACTAGTCGACGTGTCAAGTAACCTGAGTCAGCCGTCTTAAGGGCTGTATCGGCAAGTCCTTTACGAGCACCGTGTGTCGAGATGAAGTACTCAAGCACTGTCAGACCTTCACGGAATGACGATTTAATTGGAAGTTCAATGATTCGTCCTGCCGGGTTGGCCATCAGACCACGCATACCAGCTAGCTGCGTAAAGTTAGATGCGTTACCCCGTGCGCCCGAATCACTCATCATGTAGATCGGGTTAGAGTGATCAAGTGAATCCATCAGTTTGTCCTGAATTACATCCTTGGCATGACTCCAGTAAGAGATAACGCGATCATATCGCTCTTCCTCAGTAATCAGACCACGACGGAACTGTTGTAGTACTTTGTCCACTTTGTCTTGTGCTTCATTCAAGATGTCATCTTTATTCGGCAAAACGACGATATCGGAAATACCGATTGTAATTCCTGCACGAGTAGAGTATTTGAATCCAAGGTTCTTCATACGGTCAAGCATTTTCGACGTTTCTGTAATATGGAAACGTTTAAAGATTTCCGCAATAATATTACCTAGGATTTTTTTCTTGAAAGGTTCAATTAAATCCATTTCAGCTAAATGGTCCTTTATGTTGACAGTACCACTTACGAAATACTTATCTGGTGTTTCAATTTGCAAGTTGAAATCTGTCGGCTCGTTAATATACGGGAACGATTTAGGCAGAATCTCGTTGAAAATAACTTTACCAACCGTTGTTAGTAGTAGTTTTGAATTTTGTTCTTCATTGAAAGTAGGGTTGTTCAATGTACTTGCCTGAAGAGCAATACGTGAATGAAGATGCACATGACCGTTATGGTAAGCGATAAGTGCTTCGTCCGCACTGCTGAAGGAAGTTCCTTCACCTGATGCTCCTTTACGTTCCAATGTGAGGTAATAGTTTCCTAACACCATATCTTGAGACGGAGTAACAACTGGTTTCCCATCTTTCGGGTTCAATATATTTTGTGCCGCTAACATAAGAAGACGCGCTTCAGCTTGCGCTTCTGCCGATAACGGAACGTGGACTGCCATTTGGTCACCATCAAAGTCAGCATTGTAAGCTGTACAAACGAGTGGATGAAGCGTAATTGCACGCCCCTCTACAAGGATTGGTTCAAATGCCTGGATACCCAGTCTGTGAAGAGTCGGGGCACGGTTCAATAAGACCGGATGCTCCTTGATGACTTCTTCTAGAACGTCCCATACTTCTGAATGTAGACGCTCAATTTTACGTTTAGCACTCTTAATATTATGTGCTAGACCACGTTCAACAAGTTCTTTCATTACAAAAGGTTTGAACAATTCAATAGCCATTTCTTTCGGCAAACCACACTGATACATTTTCAGGTTAGGCCCTACGACGATTACGGAACGACCAGAATAGTCAACCCGTTTTCCAAGTAAGTTTTGACGGAAACGACCTTGTTTACCTTTCAGCATATGCGAAAGGGATTTGAGTGGACGGTTACCCGGTCCAGTAACTGGACGGCCACGACGACCATTATCGATGAGTGCATCGACTGCTTCTTGCAGCATCCGCTTCTCATTCTGAACAATGATGCCCGGTGCTCCAAGATCTAAGAGGCGTTTCAATCTATTGTTCCGGTTGATGACCCTTCGGTACAAATCATTCAAGTCGGATGTCGCAAAACGTCCTCCGTCAAGTTGTACCATCGGGCGTAGTTCCGGTGGGATGACTGGCAATACTTCTAGCACCATCCATTCAGGCTTATTGCCTGAATTACGGAATGCCTCAACGACTTCAAGGCGTCGAATTGCACGAGTGCGGCGTTGTCCTTGAACAGTTTTCAACTCTTCTTTTAAGAACTCCATCTCTTTTTCAAGATCGATTGCCGCAAGTAGTCGCTCAATCGCTTCAGCACCCATGAGTGCTTGGAATTTAGTTCCGTATTTTTCGCGGTAGATGCGATATTCTCTTTCGGATAGCAACTGCTTTCTTTCAAGCGGTGTATCCGCAGGGTCAACTACTACATAAGATGCGAAGTAAATAATTTCTTCCAAAGCACGTGGTGTCATATCGAGTATGAGTCCCATACGGCTTGGAATTCCTTTGAAGTACCAAATATGCGTCACTGGAGCTGCTAGTTCAATATGCCCCATGCGTTCACGGCGAACTTTTTGACGCGTCACTTCTACTCCACAACGGTCACAAACGACGCCTTTATAACGTACGCGTTTATATTTTCCGCAATGACATTCCCAATCTTTCGTAGGTCCGAAAATACGTTCACAGAACAGACCGTCTTTTTCAGGCTTCAACGTACGATAGTTAATTGTTTCCGGCTTTTTAACTTCACCATATGACCATGATCGAATTTTATCTGACGAAGCAAGGCCGATCTTCATATACTCAAAATTATTTACATCTATCAAGGAGCCTACCTCCCTTTAGTCTTATCGCTGCATTTGGCTTTTCCGAGCAGGCGCACACATTATATTGAATAGAGAAAGGGGAAGATGTGCATTTCCCCTTTGAACCATTTATATCATTCACTAGGCAAATCAAACTGTTTGATTTTCTTTTATCAGATTCAGAGCATCTGTCGGTTGCATATCGTCATCTTCATCAAGATCACGCAACTCGATTTCTTCAAGGTCAATCGATAACATTTTAACGTCCAAACCAAGGCTTTGAAGTTCTTTTATTAGAACTTTGAATGATTCAGGAACACCCGGTTGCGGAACGCTTTCACCTTTAACAATTGCTTCATACGTCTTCACACGTCCTACAACATCATCCGACTTCACAGTCAGAATCTCTTGAAGCGTATATGCAGCCCCGTATGCTTCTAGCGCCCACACTTCCATCTCTCCGAAACGCTGTCCACCAAACTGAGCTTTACCGCCCAGTGGCTGTTGTGTAACGAGTGAGTAAGGTCCTGTTGAACGAGCGTGCAATTTATCGTCGACCATATGCGCCAATTTGATAAGGTACATAACACCAACAGATACACGGTTGTCGAAAGTTTCGCCTGAACGACCATCATAGAGTACCGTTTTTCCATCTCGGTCCATACCGGACTCTTCCATCGTTTCCCAAACGTCCTGTTCATTCGCTCCGTCAAATACGGGCGATGCCATATGAATCCCAAGACTGCGGGATGCCATACCAAGGTGCATTTCAAGAACCTGTCCGATATTCATACGTGATGGTACGCCAAGCGGGTTAAGCATGACGTCGATTGGTGTGCCATCCGGCAAGTAAGGCATATCTGCTTCAGGCAAGATGCGAGAAATAACCCCTTTGTTACCGTGACGTCCAGCCATCTTATCCCCAACGGATATTTTACGTTTCTGAACGATATACGCGCGCACCAATTGGTTAACACCCGGCGGCAATTCGTCTCCGTCTTCACGGTTAAATACCTTAACATCCAGAACGATTCCGCTAGCCCCGTGAGGTACTTTAAGGGATGTATCACGGACTTCACGAGCCTTTTCACCGAAGATTGCATGTAAAAGCCTTTCTTCAGCAGTCAGTTCAGTTACGCCTTTTGGTGTCACTTTCCCGACTAGGATATCTCCGTCACGCACTTCAGCACCAACACGGATGATTCCACGGTCATCCAAGTTACGGAGCGCTTCTTCACCTACGTTAGGAATGTCGCGCGTGATTTCTTCAGGGCCGAGTTTAGTATCCCGTGCTTCAGATTCGTATTCTTCGATATGCACCGATGTGAATACATCATCTTTCACAAGTCGTTCACTCATGATAATAGCATCTTCATAGTTGAAGCCATCCCATGTCATGAAGGCAGTTAGAACGTTACGACCAAGCGCAAGTTCGCCTTGTTCCATTGAAGGACCATCTGCAAGAATGTCAAGTGGCTTAACTCTGTCTCCTACACTACAAATAGGACGTTGGTTGTAACAAGTTCCCTGATTCGAGCGGATGAAGTTTTCTAGATGATGTATTACAAGATCACCCTTCACTTCTTTGCCATCCACGGTTTCAATGCGACGAACGCGGATTTCTCTCGCTTCAACATGCTCGACAATTCCATCAAACTTCGCAAGTACAGCTGCACCTGAATCGCGTGCTGATATGTGTTCCATACCAGTTCCTACGAAAGGTGCTTCCGGATTGAGAAGAGGAACAGCTTGACGTTGCATGTTCGCTCCCATAAGGGCACGGTTAGAGTCATCATTTTCTAAAAATGGAATACATGCAGTTGCCGCAGAAACTACTTGTTTAGGCGAAACATCCATATAGTCGATTTGTTCGCGTTTAAATACTGTATTATCCCCTTGGAAACGTCCAACGACTCCTTCACTAACGAAAGAACCATCTTCAGAAAGGATTGCATTCGCTTGAGCCACGACGTAATTATCTTCTACATCTGCAGTCAAGTAATCAATTTTGGCAGTGACCTTACCAGAGACAGGGTCAACTTTGCGGTATGGCGTTTCAATGAATCCGAACTTGTTCACTTTCGCAAATGTTGAAAGTGAGTTAATCAGCCCGATATTCGGTCCCTCTGGCGTTTCAATTGGACACATGCGTCCGTAATGGGAGTAGTGAACGTCACGTACTTCCATTCCTGCACGTTCCCTTGTTAAACCACCAGGCCCTAATGCTGACAGCCTCCGTTTGTGTGTTAATTCGGCAAGCGGATTTGTCTGGTCCATGAACTGGGACAATTGTGAACTACCAAAGAACTCTTTAATCGATGCGATAACAGGGCGGATGTTAATCAGCTGCTGCGGTACAATCGACTGCGTATCATTTATAGACATACGTTCTTTTACGACACGCTCCATTCGGGAAAGCCCGATACGGAATTGATTTTGAAGTAGTTCGCCTACAGAGCGCAGACGACGGTTACCGAGATGATCGATATCATCCGTATTACCTACCCCATGGAGAAGGTTGAAGAAATAACTGATTGAAGCAACAATATCTGCCGGCGTGACATGTTTAATAGAATCATCGACATACGCGTTGGATATTACGTTGATTACTTGCTTTTCTTCACTTTTCGGAGAATAGATTTTAATGGACTGGATTGTTATCTTTTCTTCAAGAACTCCACTTGCGTGGGTAATCTCTTCAAAGCCGATACCTTTTTCCAAATGCGGAAGCAGTTTGTCCAATGCGCGACGATCGATGAGTTGGTCTTTCTCCAGTAAAATTTCGCCTGTTTCAGGATCGACAAGCGTTTCAGCTAGCGTCTGATTGAAAAGACGGTTTTGAACATGAAGTTTCTTATTCATCTTGTAGCGTCCAACATTGGCTAAGTCGTATCTCTTTGCATCGAAGAATCGAGAGAATAACAGGTTTTTCGCACTATCAAGTGTTGGTGGCTCACCCGGGCGAAGACGTTCGTATATTTCGAGTAATGCTTTTTCAGATGTTTCCGTGTTGTCTTTCTCTAGCGTGTTGCGCAAATACTCGTTATCACCGATTAAATCAATGATCTCCTGGTCGGATGAAAATCCGAGCGCGCGAAGGAGTACTGTAACAGGCAATTTACGAGTCCGATCAATTCGGACGTGGACAACATCTTTTGCATCTGTTTCATATTCCAACCAAGCACCACGGTTTGGAATAACAGTTGCACCGAAACCACGTTTACCGTTTTTGTCCGTCTTATCACTGAAATAAACACTCGGTGATCGAACGAGTTGTGAGACAATAACCCTCTCAGCACCATTAATGACAAACGTACCATTTTCCGTCATCAGCGGGAAATCTCCCATAAAGACGTCTTGTTCTTTTACTTCTTCCGTCTCCTTATTATGGAGACGTACCTTGACGCGGATTGGAGCTGCGAACGTAACATCGCGCTCTTTTGACTCCTCAACAGGGTATTTAGGCTCCCCAAGAGTATAATCGATGAATTCCAACGAAAGATTTCCCGTAAAATCTGAAATCGGGGAAATATCGTGGAACATATCCATCATTCCTTCTTCCATGAACCACTCATAAGATGCCGTCTGGATTTCAATCAGATTCGGCAGATCGAGCACTTCGCTGATCCGTGCGAAACTCCTCCGCTGACGGTGTTGACCATACTGTACTAGATGACCTGTCAACTCTTTCACCCCTTATAAAACAATATTAGGTCTTTTCGAAATCACAAATATAGTGTATGATATCGAAAAAACAAAAAGAAAACGAGTTCCGGCAAGAGCTCATTTTCGGTTTGACTATCTTTTATACATTGTCAGTATGCCTTTCATTTCCATTTTTCATGCAAAAGGGCATACGACTGCACTATAATAATTTATGCATTTTACAACTTTACCATATCAATACTATAGCGTCAATTCTTTTCAACTTTAATAATAGAATAACCCTTTTTCTTGACAACCGTTTCAACATTACCAAAAAGCTTTTCCAAAAAATCAATTGTTGAAGCTGCACCTTGTTTCTTCTGAATGACAATCCATAGTTCACCGCCGACTTTCAACTTGGAAAAAGCACCTTCGTAAAACTTGAATACCATCTCTTTTCCTGCACGGATCGGAGGATTTGTTAAAATTGCAGCAAACCCCTCTGCCGTGATACCGGATAATGCATCACTTGAATAAATCTCCGCATTTGTAACACCGTTTTGTTTTGCGTTATGCACAGCAAGAGTGAGTGCACGTTCGTTCACGTCGACCATGTGAACAATCCGTTCCGGAAAAGATGCGGCAATCGATAAACCGATTGGACCATATCCACAACCTAGATCAAGAATTAAACCCTTTGATTCCGGTGCACTAAATGCTTCAGCTAAAAGCCGTGAACCAAAATCCACTTCCCCTTTACTGAATACCCCGGCATCCGTTTTGAAACGAAGTGTTTTTCCACGCAATTCCGCAGACCATTCTTTCGGATCGCTTTTAACCTTCGGATTTTCCGAGTAATAATGTTCAGACATACCAGTCTTCCCCCTCGTATAGAAACTTATAACAATAAGCAGATAGTAATTTCCCACTACCGACTAGATAAAAAAACGAAGAAAAGCTCGTCTATATCTGACGAGCTTTTCTTCATTATTCAAAAATTACTTAACTTCGATTGACGCGCCAACTTCTTCAAGTTTAGCTTTCATTTCTTCTGCTTCTTCTTTAGAAACAGCTTCTTTGATTGCTTTTGGAGCTTCGTCAACAACCGCTTTCGCTTCTTTCAAGCCTAGGCCAGTGATTTCGCGAACTGCTTTGATAACTTTGATTTTTTGGTCTCCAGCAGCAGTAAGAATTACGTCGAATTCAGTTTGCTCTGCAGCAGCTTCTCCGCCGCCAGCTCCTGCCATTGCCATAGGTGCAGCAGCAGTTACGCCGAACTCTTCTTCGATTGCTTTTACAAGGTCGTTAAGTTCAAGTACTGTCATTTCTTTGATCGCTTCAAGAATGTTTTCTTTAGTCATTATATGTTCCTCCTAGTAGTTGTTTTGTCAGGTACCCGCAAGTATATACTTATCGAATTTAACCCGCAATGTTTGTTTCAGGCAGCGTTATTATGCGCCTTGTTCTTCTTTTTGTTCTGCAACAGCTTTTGTTGCAAGCGCAAAGTTGCGCATTGGAGCTTGAAGTACGCTGAGTAGCATAGAAAGTAGACCATCGCGTGACGGAAGTTCCGCCAATGCTTTAATGTCAGTTTCTGATGCAACTAAACCTTCGATTACGCCAGCTTTAATTTCAAGCTTTTCGTTTTTCTTTGCAAAATCGTTAAGGATTTTTGCAGGAGCAACGACGTCATCATTTGAAAATGCAATTGCGTTCGGTCCTGTTAGGTGTTCGTTCAACCCTTCAAGTCCTGCAGCTTCAGCAGCACGGCGTGACATCGAGTTTTTATAAACTTTGAAGTCAATACCTGCTTCACGAAGTTGTTTACGAAGTTCCGTAACTTGACCTACAGTCAAACCACGGTAGTCAACAACAACAACGGACGCTGCTGATTTCAACTTATCCGTAATTTCACCAACAACTGCTTGTTTGGCTTCTAATACTTTGCTCATTTGGACACCTCCTAAAAAGTTTGGGTCACTTATACCGAAATGAAAAGCCCTCAATCTACGGAAGTAGACTGAGGGCTGAAAAGTCGTCATCTTTTTAAAGAAAAAGAGCGTCTTGTCCTCGGCAGGAAGTTTTAAGCGGCATGCCGCTCCTGCTGTCTACGGTACAAATGATTATATTCACAACAGAATTCATCTTATCAAAAGATTATCTGTTTGTCAACATTATTTATTTGTTGATTGAAACGCTTGAAGGATCCACTTTTACAGAAGGTCCCATTGTAGTCGTGATGTTAACTGACTTCATGTAAGTTCCTTTTGCAGAAGCAGGTTTCGCTTTTTGAACAGTTTCAAAAACAGTTTTGAAGTTTTCTTCAAGTTTAGCATCGTCGAATGAAACTTTTCCGATTGGCGCGTGAATGATTCCCGCTTTGTCCGCACGGTATTCAACTTTACCTGCTTTGATTTCTGCTACAGCTTTCGCTACGTCAAATGTTACTGTACCTGTTTTCGGGTTAGGCATAAGTCCTTTAGGTCCAAGAACACGACCAATTTTCCCTACTTCACCCATCATGTCTGGAGTAGCAACGATAACGTCAAAGTCGAACCAACCTGATTGGATCTTAGCGATATATTCTGCATCCCCTGCAAAGTCTGCACCTGCAGCTTCAGCTTCTTTAAGTTTTTCGCCTTTAGCGAAAACGAGAACACGTTGAGTTTTACCAGTACCGTTTGGAAGTACAACTGCCCCACGGATTTGTTGATCATTTTTACGCGTGTCGATTCCTAGACGGAATGCAACTTCTACAGTCGCGTCAAAGTTAACTGTACTAGTTTGCTTTGCAAGTGCGATTGCTTCTTTTGCGTCATACGCTTTCATGTGTTCAACTAGCTTTACAGCTTCTGTGAACTTTTTACCTTTTTTAGCCATTTTATATTTCCTCCTCGATTGTGGTTTTAACGGGTTAAACCTCCCACGAATAAGGGTTGCGTGCTCCGGAGAACAAGCGCAACCCCCACTACAAACAACTATTGATTTATAAAATCATGATCAGTCTTCGATCGTGATTCCCATACTGCGAGCAGTACCTTCAACCATTGCCATCGCTGCTTCAACTGACGCCGCGTTTAAATCTTCCATCTTTTGTTCTGCTATTTCGCGAACTTTATCACGTTTCACAGTAGCAACTTTCTTTTTATTCGGTTCACCTGAACCTTTTGTAAGATTAGCTGCAACCTTCAGCAAAACTGCTGCCGGTGGAGTTTTAGTAATGAAAGTAAATGAACGGTCTTCGAATACAGAGATTTCAACAGGAATAATAAGACCTGCTTGATCTGATGTACGCGCATTGAATTCTTTACAGAATCCCATGATGTTCACACCTGCTTGTCCTAACGCCGGTCCAACTGGTGGAGCCGGATTCGCTTTCCCTGCAGGAATTTGCAATTTAACAACCTTAATGACTTTTTTAGCCACGAGACACACCTCCTTAAGTCCGTGATGTGGTAATAGGGTTGCCCCTCCCACTCATATGTGCCTGCCGACTTGCGCCGGTAGAATTTGATAGTTCGTTCAGACCACTTGATTATAGGCTGACCTTTGAAATGATACCACTGTTTCGCGTTTTGCGCAAGTAGTATACGATTATAATTTTTGAACTTGTTCGAAGTCGAGTTCCATTTTCGTCTCTCGTCCAAACATATCCACTGATACTTTCACTTTGCCTTTATCTTCATCGATTTCTTCTACTTTACCTTGGAAGTTTGCGAATGGCCCTTCGAGTACTTCAACCATTTCACCGAGAGCAAAGTCAATTTCTGCTTTACGCTCTTTCACGCCCATTTGTTTGAGGATGAACTCAACTTCTTCTGGAAGTAACGGTGTCGGCTTAGCGCCTCCACCAGATGAACCGATGAAGCCTGTAACTCCAGGTGTATTCCGAACAACATACCAAGAATCATCTGTCATGATAATTTCGACAAGGACATATCCTGGGAATGTCTTTTTGAGGAGAACACGTTTTTTACCATCTTTGAAATCTGTTTCTTCTTCTTCCGGGATGACAACGCGGAATATTTTATCTGACATGCCCATCGTTTCAACACGTTTTTCCAGATTGGCTTTCACTTTGTTTTCATAACCGGAGTACGTATGAACGACATACCAATTTTTCTCCATATCCATAGTGACGAGGACTGTACGTCCGTCCCTCCTTTTATCGTGCAAATAATATAGAAGCGTAAACGCTTTAGATTCGTCGATAATTTATATCATACGTTACCTTGCGTTGGGGTCTAAATGTTAAATCTCCATCTAATAACTTATTCACTGGTTGTTTCCTAGACAATTGAAAAAACCCGCTCAACCTGTCAGACGGGCTATTTTTCAAGGGATTATTCATGTTTCTTCTTATAATGCAATATACCATTCTAGAACTCGTGAAATACCAAGGTCAAGAATTCCGAAATATATCGCCATGAAGACGACTGTAGAAAGGACTACGATTGTGTAACGAGTCAATTCTTTACGTTTCGGCCAGCTTACTTTTCTCATTTCCGAGACAACGTCTTTTAAAAAACCACTTAACTTGCTCATTATACCGTAACCCTCCGAATATTAAGTATGATCCTGCTTTATGCCGTCTGTTTGTGCAATGTATGTGCATTGCAATTGCTGCAAAACTTCTTAAGCGTCAAACGTTCCGTTGGCTTATCGCTACGTGCTGGCACGGTATAGTTCCGTGACCCGCATTTGTCGCAACTTAAAATAATTTTCTTAGACATTCCCTCACCCTTTTCGACTCATAGTTCTTGTCCGAATGGAGCCGGGTAGCGCATTTTTAACTACGCAGGGAACGGAGATAAATGCTGGCAAAAAACATCGAAGTCTTATGTCCCCAGGCTTTCTGAACATCTTTTCATAGTCTTGCTAAAGAGTACCACCTATAATTCATGATGTCAATACGATGGAAATCGCTTTTTAGTTGACCGCATCAACTTGCATATATCGCTCAAGTTTACGCTTAATCCGCTGGAGCGCATTATCTACAGATTTAACTTGTCTGTTTAGCTCTACGGAAATTTCTTGATAAGATTGTCCATCCAAGTAAAGTGCTAGCACTTGTTTTTCAAGACTACTTAATACTTTGTTCATTTCATCTTCCATCTGGATAAAATCTTCTTTATGAATCATAAGCCCTTCAGGATCATCCAACACCGGACCTGCAATCACGTCGAGCAATGTCCGTTCGGATTCTTCGTCAAATACAGGTTTATCTAATGAAATCGATGTATTTAAAGGGATGTGTTTCTGTCTGGTCGCCGTTTTGATAGCGGTAATGATTTGACGAGTGATGCATAGCTCCGCAAAGGCTTTGAACGAACTTAACCTATCCTCTTTAAAGTCACGAATTGCTTTGTATAGACCAATCATGCCTTCTTGAATAATATCCTCTCGGTCTCCACCAATAAGGAAATAGGAACGCGCTTTCAATCTGACAAACGATTGATACTTTTTAATAAGGAAATTGAGAGCATCCGTGTTGCCTTCGTGGATAATAACAATGATTTCCCCATCGGATAACCCGTGAAAATTCGGTATGTTACCTTCTGCGTAAGTTTGCTTCAACACGTGGATCACCCCGGTTCGTTATCAATACTATTTAACTAGTATACAGTATTGGAAAAATTTACGTCAACCGTTCACTTCATTCCACGGCGCCATTTTTCAAATATTTCCGCAACTTCATCAGTTAAAGTTATCTTGGAAAGCGGCTGTTGTTTCTGGATAGTCTTTACTTTTGTCGAAATCAATTGATCTATTTCATTCATCTCTAGTTCAAGTTCTCTTGCCGACTTTCTCAGAGCTCCATGCGCAAAAATGACCCATTGTTCTGTTAAATCTGATGTGGCCACATGAATTTGTACACGCCTGCCACTCAGTTCAGTGACAAGTTTTTCAATTCTTTCATCGGCAGTTTCATTTTTCCTTGTAAAGACAATTTCAACATTATTAAGCACTTTCCTTTTTTCTACACCCGGTACAAGATGCGCATCGAAGACGATAATGACACGCCAGCCGGTATGCGCCCTGTATTCCGCCATCCGTTCAATCAGCCGGTCACGTGCATCCGCCAGTTTTTTACGCTTCATCCCACCCAGTTCCTCCCACGCGCCGATGATATTGTAGCCGTCGACCAGGAGTATATCTGTTTTCATCTGTCGGACTTAAGCGGTTGACGTTTACGCAGTACCTCGTACATGAGAAGGGACGCTGCTACCGAAGCGTTCAAAGAAGTAACATGGCCGATCATTGGCAAATGATAAAGGAAATCACATTTCTCTTTTAAAATTCGAGACATTCCCTTCCCTTCACTGCCGATAATAACAGCCAGTGGGAGTGTTGCGTCCATCAGTCTATAATCCACTGATTTACTAGCATCCGTTCCCGCTATCCAGACACCCCTCTTTTTTAACTCTTCAACTGTCTGTGATAAATTATTCACACGCACAACCGGAATATGTTCGATTGCACCTGTTGATGACTTCGCTACAACGCCTGTCAATCCTACAGCACGACGCTTCGGTATAATAACACCGTGCACGCCAGACGCATCCGCAGTCCGCAATATCGAGCCTAGATTGTGAGGATCTTCGAGTTCATCAAGTATAAGGAATAGCGGGTCTTCCCCACGTTCGGTCGCGACCGTGAAAAGGTCTTCGAGTTCAGCGTATTCGTAAGCCGCTACAGAAGCGACAATTCCTTGGTGATTAATATCGAGTAAGCCATCCAGTTTTTGTTTAGGTACTGCCTGTACGATAATCCCTGCTTTTTTCGCAAGCGACAGAATTTCCCCGATACTTTTCATGTTAAGGCCTTCGGCAACCCAAATTTTATTCAACTCTCTACCTGAGCGTAGCGCTTCAACAATCGGATTTTTTCCACCGATTAGCTCGGATTCAATGTCATTCTCATTTCCATTTTCATACTCATTCATTTTGATCCTTCCTCCTTCGTTAGTTCGATGAATCTGATTGCCTCACCGATATATTCTTGGACTCGCTCTGTTCTTCCTAGTAAATGTAGATAACCAATGACCGCTTCAAATCCTGAACTGTAATTATACGTTATTACATCGGTGTTTTTCGGTACTGAACCGGACTTCGCATTACGACCGCGTCTCATGATTGCCTCTTCTTCTTCTGTTAAAAACCCTGATTCCTGCATCATCTTCAGTGTAGCTGCCTGCGATTTAGCGGATACATAGTGCGTCGCTTCCCTATGCAGTATATTCGGCTTTACGCGCCCTGAACGAAGGAGATGCTCCCGAATTGCTTGTTCGTAAACCGCATCTCCCATGTAAGCAAGGGCCAAAGCCTTTATTTGTTTAACATCTATATCACGCAAATTATACAAGCGGGTCACCCTCTTTTCCAGCGAGTGCCCTGTGCAGTATCTTCCAAGAGAATTCCTTGTTCTTTCAGTTGATCGCGGATTTCATCTGAACGATTAAAATCACGATTACGGCGCGCTTCCAAACGCTCTTCGATTAACACGTCGATGTCTCCATCTAAAAGGCCTACTTCCTCATCAAACGGCAATCCGAGAACTGCCATCAAACCATCAAACGTGTCAATGAAATGCTTAAGTACTTCAGTTTGGGTATTTTTCTCCAATAAATAGACGTTAGCAAGCTTCGCTAATTCAAATATGGATGCAATTGCATTTGCAGTATTGAAATCATCATCCATAGCAATTTCAAATGTTGTTTTGATTTCATCCACTTTATGATTCCAAATATCTGCCTGATCACCGAGATCTGCAGATGCAGCAAGACGGTGTTTCAAGTTGTTGTATGCAGTCTGAATTCGTTCCAAACCGTTCTGTGCACTGATGACAAGTTCCTCCGAGAAGTTGACTGGATGTCTGTAATGCACGGATAACATAAAGAACCGAAGCACTTTCGGGTCAATCTGCTTGCGGATATCATTCACAAGAACGAAATTCCCAAGTGATTTGGACATTTTTTCATTATCAATATTAATGTAGCCATTGTGCATCCAATAACGCGCAAACTGCTTACCTGTCATTGATTCGGATTGAGCAATTTCGTTCTCATGATGTGGGAATGTTAGATCCTGCCCGCCCGCGTGAATGTCGATCGTATCTCCGAGGTGCTCTCTAGCCATTACCGAACATTCGATATGCCATCCCGGACGTCCTAATCCCCACGGACTTTCCCATGAAACCTCACCAGACTTAGCCGCTTTCCAAAGTACGAAATCAAGTGGATTGTCTTTCTTGTTCCCTTGCTCAATACGCGCTCCAATTTTCAGTTCATCTGTCGATTGATGGGACAATTTCCCGTAGCCTTCAAATTTCTGTGTACGGAAATAAACATCCCCCTGTGATTCGTAGGCATAGTCTTTATCGACTAAAACTTTTACAAAATCCACGACATCCTCAATGTGATCTGTCACACGAGGATGAACGTCTGCTTTTCCACAACCGAGTGCAGTGACATCTTCAAAGTAAGCGTTGATGAAGCGCTCTGTCAGTTCTCCAACTTCTTCCCCAAGTTCATTTGCCGTTTTGATAATTTTGTCGTCGACGTCCGTGAAATTCGAAACGTACTTCACTTCATATCCCCGATAGTCAAAATAGCGTCGAACTGTGTCGAATACGATAACCGGTCGTGCATTACCAATGTGGATGTAGTTGTAAACAGTTGGACCGCACACATACATCTTCACTTTGCCTTCTTCTATTGGAATGAAAGGTTCTTTCTTACGCGTCAGTGTGTTATAGATTTGAATAGTCATGATAATTTCCCATCCTTCACTTTGGAATCCTCTAGTTGTTCAAGCCTGTTCTTCAAGTACTCGACCTCATTTTCAAGCATCTCACATCGATCCGCCACTGGATCCGGCATATCGCGGTGATCATGCTTGCTCTTGACACGTACACCGTTCGCAACGACGACTTTCCCGGGAATTCCCACAACTGTCGACTCGGGTGGGACGTCTTTCAACACGACTGAACCTGCTCCTACTTTGCTACCCTCACCGATTATGATGGAACCCAGTACTTTCGCGCCAGAGGCAACAAGTACATTGTCATGGAGTGTAGGATGCCGCTTTCCACTTTCTTTACCCGTTCCACCGAGGGTCACGCCTTGATAAATCGTAACATCGTTGCCTATTTCACAAGTTTCCCCAATAACAACTCCCATACCATGGTCTATGAAAAACCTGCGCCCGATTTTAGCACCCGGATGAATTTCTATACCTGTGAAAAACCGGCTAATCTGTGAGACAACACGAGCCAGAAATAACAGTTTCTTTTTAAATAGAGCATGTGCAATTCGGTGAGACCATAACGCGTGCAGGCCAGAATAAGTTAGAATAACTTCAAAAACATTACGTGCTGCTGGATCTTGTTCAAATATGCATTGAACATCTTCTTTCATTCTGCGAAACAACTCGTTCACTCCCCTTAACTCAGTGTCTAGCTATTGCGGCCAGATGCTCGGGTCATTAGCCGACCTGGCTATGCGGCCGCCTCCGCTTTTCTTGTCTAGCTACTGCGCCAGATGCTAGGGTCATAAGCCAGCCCTGCTAGGAAGGATTGAACTGCATCCTTCCCGGGAAAAGTGCTCCGCTCCGCAGGTCCGTCTTATGCCTGTCGCATCTAAGCGGCCGCTTTCGCTTTTCAAACAAAAAAATACGTCCCCGTCAAATAAATGACAGAGACGCATTGAATGCGCGGTTCCACTCCGCTTGGAAGGTGTTGGCCTTCCCGCTTGACGCCTATAACGCCGGCGATGCGTCCGGCCTACTTACTTTCGGCACGGCACTCTAAGGGGCATTTCCACAACGCAGAGGCACGGATCATTTACAGCCGGTGATGATCCTCTCTGAAGAGCTTGCATTGTGTACTTAATCCTTTTCATAGGTTTACGTAATTAATTTAATTGTACATTTCAAAAGAGGAAAGTCAATGTTATTGTTTTGCGAATTTAGCCACACGTTCAATCGACTTTTCTTTCCCAATCAATGCAATGGATGCCTGCAATTCTGGGCCATGCATTTGACCCGTTGTTACAACACGGATTGGCATGAACAAGTTTTTACCTTTGTGGCCTGTTTCCTTTTGGACTGCTTTGATGGCGTCTTTGATAGATGGCGCATCAAATGTCTCAAGTGCTTCTAGCTTTTCTTTAAAGGAAGCCATCACCTCAGGCACCTGTTCTCCAGCAAGTACTTCCGTAGATTCTTCATCATATTCAATCTCGTGGTCGAAAAACTGGGCAGATAATTCAACAATTTCTGCTCCGAAGCTCAACTGATCCTGATAGAGAGCGATCAAATCGCGAGCCCATGCGGTTTCCGATTCAGTCATCTCTTTATTGAGAAGACCTGCATCTTGAAGGTATGGCAATGCAAATTCGACCACTTCTTCAAGGCTCATCTTTTTCACGTATTGATTGTTCGTCCACGTCAATTTTTGCTTATCGAACATGGAGGGAGATTTAGAAAGACGGCTTACGTCAAACATCTTGATTAATTCTTCGTGCGTGAATATCTCCTCTTCTCCACCTGGAGACCAGCCTAGCAGTGCGAAGAAGTTGAACATAGCGTCAGGTAAATACCCAAGGTCTTTATACTGCGAAATGAATTGAATAATCGATTCATCACGTTTAGAAAGTTTTTTTCGATCCTCATTGACAATTAACGTCATATGACCGAATTCTGGATACGACCAACCGAAGACATCAGACACCATCAGTTGTTTCGGCGTATTTGTTAAATGCTCTTCGCCACGGAATACGTGGGAAATTTTCATTAAATGATCATCGATAACAACCGCAAAGTTGTAAGTTGGAATACCATTTGCTTTCACAAGAACCCAGTCGCCTACATCTTTCGACTCGAATGTCACTGTGCCTCGGACAAGGTCTTCCACTTTATACGTTTTGTCTTTCGGTACACGCATACGAATTGTATATGAAAGTCCAGTAGCTTCTTTTTCCGCTACTTCTTCTGCACTCAGATTCCGGCATTTACCGCCGTACATTGGAGCAGCGATTCCTGCCGTCTTCTGCGCTTCACGCTCTATTTCCAGTTCTTCAGATGTACAGAAGCATTTGTAAGCATGACCTTTTTCCAATACTTCCTGACCGTATTTCGTGTAAAGATCGAGACGTTCCATTTGACGATAAGGAGCGTATGGACCTCCGATATCAACCGACTCATCATAATCGATACCTAACCACTTCAAGTTTTCAAGCTGGGAAAGTTCTCCCGCTTCGATATTACGTTCAATGTCGGTGTCCTCAATTCGTACGATGAATTTACCACCATGGTGACGTGCGAATAGGTAATTGAATAATGCTGTGCGTGCTCCGCCGATATGTAGATGGCCGGTTGGACTTGGCGCATAGCGTACGCGTACTTCTGAAGTCATATGAATCTCTCCCCGATCTGATTTCATTACTGTTTGTTATTTTACCACTTGCCTCGACCGTTTAAAAGGTGTTATGCCTTAACGAGCAGAATTGTTGCCATAGAAGCAATTCCTTCCTCGCGTCCAGTGAACCCTAATTGTTCTGTTGTCGTCGCTTTGACATTCACTTGTGTTACATCTGCTTTCAGCAAGTCTGCGACACGTTTTTGGATTACTTCAATATACGGAGCCATTTTCGGCTTTTGTGCAATAATCGTACAGTCAATGTTGCCGAGTTTATAACCTTTTTCTTCTACAAGTGTCCAAATCTTTTCTAACAACACTGCCGAATCAGCGTCTTTAAATTCCGCATCCGTATCCGGAAAATGCCTTCCGATATCCCCTTCACCAATTGCACCAAGCGCTGCATCGGTAATTGTATGTAGAAGTACATCCGCATCAGAATGACCTGTCAGCCCTCTGTCATGCGGAATTAGAACACCACCGATGATAAGCGGACGCCCCGTTTCAAACTTATGCACATCAAAACCTTGTCCTACTCTAATCATTTAAAAAACCTCCTACTTTTTTTCAATAAAACCTCTCCAAAAACAAGGTCCTCTTGCGTTGTCATCTTCACATTATCATAGGTACTTTCTACAATAAGTATCGGTTCGCCAAGGCGTTCGACGAGCATCGATTCATCCGTGCCTAGAAAACCCTCTGCTTGTGCTTGTTCGGATGCCAGTTTCAGCAACTCATAGCGGAATGCCTGGGGAGTCTGAATGACCCACAACTTCTCACGATCCACTGTGCCTTCGACAACACCCAATTCAACATACTTCATTGTATCTTTTGCCCGTACGCCAGCAATCGCCGCCCCGTGCTTCTCCGCTACTTTGACAAGCTCATTAATAACGCTATGTCGGATAAATGGCCTGGCAGCATCATGAACGAGGACAATACCACCCCCGTCATGTGCACGGATACATGCCGCTACACTGTCTTGCCGCTCCCCCCCACCATCTACTAAAGCTGTAACTTTGTTAATAGCGAATTGGTCGAGCATGGATTGAATTTGAGCACGCTCTTCAGGCTTTACAGCAAGAATAACCCCAACACACGCCGGATCTCCTTCAAACACTTGTAGTGTATGGATAAGAATTGGTTTATCATCCAGTTTCAAAAATAATTTATTGAATCCGGCATCCATCCGTTGACCACTTCCGGCTGCCGGCATCATCACTGTATAGTTCACGATTTCCATCCCTTTTTTATGAGTTCGTCATGCTCAATTTAGTTTTTAAGGTTTACCACTTTTCAATTTAGCAAAAATCATTCTTCCCGCCGACGTCTGCAACACACTTGTTACAACGACATCGATGGCATTACCAATATGGAATTTCCCATCTTCAACGACAATCATTGTACCGTCATCCAAGTAGGCAACACCCTGGTTCTGTTCTTTACCGTCTTTAACAATCACGACATGCATGTCTTCACCCGGAATAACAACCGGCTTCACCGCATTCGCAAGATCGTTGATGTTTAGAACTGAAACACCGTGCAAATCTGCGACTTTATTCAAATTGAAATCGTTTGTTACTACGAGTCCACCCATACTCTTAGCCAAATGCACAAGCTTCATATCGACTTCGGGAACACCAGCGAAATCTTCGTCAGTAATTTGAATAGATGGACCGTCATCGTTTTGCATGCGCTTCAATACGTCAAGTCCGCGTCTGCCTTTCGTCCGTTTTAACGTGTCTGAAGAATCCGCAATATGCTGAAGCTCTGTTAATACGAACTGGGGCACAACTAACACACCTTCGAGAAAACCTGTCTCCGAAATATCAGCAATCCGACCATCTATAATAACGCTGGTATCCAATATCTTGTAGTGCTTCCCTTTTGTTTGAGTGGATGCATCCTCCACTTCTTTCTTTTTGAGTCCACTGTTCTTTGTAGATTGTAGCGTATTGATAATTTCTTCCCGCTTCTTAAACCCAACCTGAAAACCTAAATAGCCGAGAATGATTGATAATAGAATCGGAAGAACCGATGTAATGATTGGTATTTGGATACTGCCCAAACCAAAACTGACAAGGAACGCGACACTTAAACCCACGACGAGGCCGATTGTACCAAATATTAAATCAAAAACTGGTGCTTTCAGTAAAAGTTCTTCCATCCATTTGATGAAATTGACAATTGGTTCCACTAAGAAAAGACCGAGCACGTAAAAAATTGCTGCTCCAAGGATTGCGGAAACGTATGGATTATCAATCCATAGACTCTGGGAGAAAGAAAATAAGGCGAATAAATGCGGTAAAAATAATACACCCAGTGTTCCTCCAATAAGCAGGAATGTAACTTGAACTACTTTTTTCAACATATGAACCACCTCCTTCAGTTATTAATTATACATGTTTTCACGCCAAAACGCTTTGATAAGCATAGGCAGGAGTAGCTCTCACCTCTGTTGTAATAGGACTCTTTAGGACAATTGAAAGTTTCTCTTTTTCCGTTTATTTCAAAAGAGAAGTGACAGAACTGCCATAATTACAGCCCTGTCCTTCATTCAATCTGTGAAAGCGATTTTCAATGCATCACTGACTGTTTCTACACCTATCACACGGATGCCTTTCGGGTAATCCCAGCCGCCAAGGTTCGATTCAGGAATGATTGCGCGTTCGAAACCAAGTTTTGCTGCTTCCGATACGCGCTGTTCGACCCTGGATACCCGGCGTACTTCCCCCGTTAAGCCAACTTCGCCAATAAAGCAGTCGGATAGCCCTGCCGCTACGTCGCGGTAGCTGGAGACGATGCTAACGAGTACAGCTAGGTCAATCGCCGGTTCATCCAGCTTCACCCCACCCGCTACTTTAATATATGCATCCTGTGCTTGCAGGAGCATCCCCATACGTTTCTCAAGTACAGCCATCAGCAATTGGACACGGTTTTGGTCGAGCCCTGTTGCCATGCGCTTCGGGTAATTAAAGCTTGAAGGCGTCACGAGCGCTTGGATTTCCACAAGAATCGGTCTTGTTCCTTCCATAGATGCGACGACTGTTGAGCCAGCCCCTCCTTGAGATCTTTCCCGAAGGAACAGCTCGGATGGATTTAGTACTTCTTTTAAACCCTCCTGCAACATTTCAAATATGGCAATTTCATTTGTAGAACCAAACCGGTTTTTTACACTGCGTAAAATCCGGTACGTATGATGACGCTCCCCTTCGAAGTAGAGTACGGTATCGACCATATGCTCAAGCAGTCGCGGACCGGCTATCTGCCCGTCTTTCGTCACGTGGCCAACGAGGAAAATAGCAATGTTTTGCGTCTTTGCGATGCGCATCAGTTGAGCCGTACATTCGCGTACTTGAGATACGCTTCCAGGCGCAGACGCTACTTCTGGATGATGAACGGTCTGGATTGAGTCCACAACGACAAATGTAGGTTTCACATCTGCAATCGTTTCGTGAATCAACCCAAGATCCGTTTCTGCATAAATATAGAGTTCGTCAGACTTTACGCCTAACCGCTCGGCACGTAACTTTGTTTGGCGAATTGATTCCTCCCCTGAAATGTAAAGAACACGCTGCCCTTTATTCGCCAAGAGAGACGATACTTGTAGTAGGAGTGTCGACTTTCCGATACCCGGATCCCCACCGATAAGTATGAGTGAACCAGGGACAATTCCACCACCTAGAACGCGGTTAAACTCTTCAAGATCCGTTGCGATTCTTGGTTCCTCAACCATTTCAATCGAACTGATTGGTAGCGCCTTGTGACGAACTGTATCCGTATGCTGAAATGCGCCGCGCGGACCTTTTTGGACAGCAGCTTCAACTTCTTCTTCCATCATGTTCCACTCACCACACCCCGGACAGCGGCCCATCCACTTCGGCGATTCATATCCACATGACTTACACATGAATTTTACCTTTCTTTTAGCCATGGAATCCTCCAAATACGAAAAGGACAGCCCATCTTCCCCCAAAACAGCGGGTTAAGGATGGGCTCTCCAATTCACTCTTTATTTTTCGATTACTACTTCTTTTTCTGCGACCTCTGTTTGTTCGGCATCTTTGCCAACCTTGACGACAAACTCATCATTCACCACATCGACGAGTACTTTACCACCTACGAGGACTGTACCTTTTAAAAGTTCCTCGGACAACCGGTCTTCGACGTGTTTCTGGAGGGCACGGCGCAGTGGTCGAGCACCGTACTCAGGGTCGTAACCCGCGTCAACAATTTTCAATTTCGCAGCATCCGTTAATGCAAGCTCGATATCTTGTTCGACAAGACGTTTAGTCAACTCATTAGACATAAGTGTGACGATTTCACGCAAATGATCTTTTTCAAGAGAATGGAAAACAATCATTTCATCGACACGATTTAGGAACTCTGGACGGAAAGCTTTCTTCAACTCTTCAAGCATCGCCGACTTCATGCCTTCGTAATCACGTCCTGCGTCTCCAATATTGAAGCCCACATAACGATTTTTCCTGAGTTCTTGTGCACCTACGTTGGACGTCATAATAATAACCGTATTACGGAAATCGACTGTGCGTCCTTTTGAATCCGTCAATCTTCCATCTTCCAGTACTTGCAGTAGTATGTTAAATACATCCGGGTGCGCTTTTTCGATTTCATCCAACAGGACTACTGAGTAGGGTTTACGTCGAACTTTCTCTGTTAACTGTCCGCCTTCTTCATAGCCTACATAACCTGGAGGTGAACCGACAAGTCGTGATGTCGAATGTTTTTCCATATACTCGGACATGTCGACGCGGATCATTGCGTCTTCGTCACCGAACATGACTTCTGCAAGCGCTCTTGCAAGTTCCGTCTTCCCGACACCTGTAGGACCGAGGAATATGAACGAACCGATTGGACGCTTAGGATCTTTCAAACCTGCACGCGCTCGGCGTATTGCCCGGGAAATAGCTGTAACTGCTTCACCTTGACCGATAACACGTTCATGGAGCATTTCTTCCATATTGAGCAATTTGGCGGATTCCGCTTCTGCAATTTTAGAGACAGGTATTCCCGTCCACATCGCTACAACTTCAGCGATATCTTCAACTGTTACTTCGGATTCCTTTTGACCTTGCTTTTCTTTCCAGTCAGTTTTCGTTGTTTCAAGTTCTTCTTTCATCTTCTGTTCTTTATCACGGAAAGATGCTGCTTTTTCGAATTCTTGACTTTGTACAGCCGCATTCTTCTCAGAACGAATTGCTTCTAGTTTCGATTCGAGCTCTTTCAAGTTCGGTGGTGTTGTATATGAACGTAGGCGAACCTTCGAGCCCGCTTCGTCAATTAAGTCAATTGCTTTATCCGGAAGGAATCTGTCGGAAATATAGCGATCCGACATTTTTGCAGCCGCTTCAATTGAGGCATCCGTAATTTTCACACGGTGATGCGCTTCATAACGGTCACGCAATCCGTATAGAATCTGGATTGTTTCATCAACAGTTGGCTCATCGACTTGAATCGGTTGGAAACGTCGTTCAAGCGCTGCATCTTTTTCAATATATTTACGGTATTCGTCCAGTGTCGTTGCACCAATACATTGTAATTCACCGCGTGCGAGCGACGGTTTCAGGATATTAGATGCATCGATTGCACCTTCCGCTCCTCCTGCTCCAATTAATGTATGCAATTCATCGATGAACAGGATGATATTGCCTGCCTGGCGAATCTCTTCCATTACTTTTTTCATGCGATCTTCAAATTCACCACGGTATTTCGTACCTGCGACAACAGTTCCCATATCAAGCGTCATAACACGCTTGTCGCGAAGGATTTCAGGTACTTCGTTGTTAATGACTTGCTGCGCAAGCCCTTCCGCAATTGCTGTCTTACCGACACCCGGTTCACCGATTAGTACCGGATTGTTTTTCGTCCGGCGTGCCAATACTTCAATAACACGTGTGATTTCTTTGCTACGTCCGATAACCGGATCTAGCAAGCCTTCACGTGCCACTTCTGTTAAATCACGTGCCAAACTATCTAACGTTGGTGTTGCGGCAGAATTAGAGACCCCTTGACCTGTTGCTGAACTGTCATTGCTTCCCAGCAGTTGAAGTACTTGCTGACGCGCTTTGTTCAAGCTAACGCCGGAATTATTCAATACTCGCGCTGCAACGCCTTCACCTTCACGAATAAGTGCAAGCAAAATATGTTCCGTACCGATATAGGAATGGCCAAGTTTGCGTGATTCATCTACGGATAATTCAATAACTTTTTTTGCTCTAGGTGTGTAGTGAACGATGGGACCGACATCCTTTGTTCCGGCTCCGACAAGTTTTTCCACGCCTTGTACGATTGTTTCAAAGTTCACACCAATCGCTTCAAGTGCTTTCGCGGCAATACCCCCGCCTTCACGGATTAGCCCTAGCAAAATATGTTCTGTGCCGATGGACTCGTGTTTCATTCGAATTGCCTCTTCCTGTGCAAGTTGCAATACTTTCTGTGCACGCTGTGTAAATCGGTTAAACATCATAATCAGTCCTCTCCTTCTATCTATATATATACAATCAATTCCCCAAATACTCGTACATTACTCAATTGAATTATAAATATTAGAATGGAGCGATAAAACAACCATCCTAATTATACGTATTCAACTGGTAACGTCAGAACTCCTTTATTAGAGAAATTGACTTTGACTATCTTTGACCTGACTATACAGAAACCTTAGATAATGTGCAAAATAGTTGCTCACTCTTCCGCTTCTTTTTCAACCGGCGGCACTGTTCTTTCCACGTTAAGCCGTTCGCGGAACAATTTTGCCCTGAAGATATCCCGTTCTTCCTGGGATAACTCCGTACTTGCATATTGCTGCAAAAAACCCGGTTGCATAAATATCATCAACTCATTTAAGATCGACACATCAACGTCCTGGATAATACCTAAATCGATTCCGAGCCTAACGTCGGACAGACATCGAGCGGCTTCTCCTGACGGTAACAGACGTGCATAGCTGATTGTTCCGAGCGAACGAAATAGCCTGTTCTCAAGTGAAATCCGTGACTTTGCAAGTAACAACTCCCGTGACTTCCGTTCATGAGCAATCAGGCGAGATGTAATGTTCCTGAGGTCTTCCAATATCTCCTGCTCCGTTTTACCAAGCGTTGTCTGATTTGACACTTGATAGATATTGCCTGGCGCTTCGCTTCCCTCTCCATAACTTCCACGGACAATCATGCCAAGTCGCGAAATAGCCGGAATAATACGTTCGATCTGTTTGGTAATGGTAAGTGCCGGCAAATGCATCATGACTGATGCGCGCATGCCGGTTCCCGTATTTGACGGACAACTTGTCAAAAAACCGAAATCCTCATCAAACGCGTATGGTAGTTCTTTTTCCAAATAATCATCTACTTGGTCTGCCTGTTTGTATGCATCCTCCAGCTGAAGCCCTGGACAGATGCATTGGATCCGAATATGGTCTTCTTCATTGACCATGACACTCACCGTCTCATCATCCGAAAGCAAGACAGCCCCGTGCCTATTAGGTGATGCAAGTTGCGGACTGATTAAATGCTTCTCAACGAGCACTTGTCGTTCCAGTGCTGGAAGTTCCGACATCTTGGTGTAGGTATACCCGTTTTCTACAGCATCAAGCAAGACGCCTGTAACCGCCCTGTCAACCGCCATAGCCTCTTCTTCCGTGATGGCGATTGGAAAACGATAGCCTGTTAAATTACGTGCAAGCCGAACCCGCGTAGACAACACGATATCTGAGTTTTCTCCATAAGCTGTCATCCAGGTGGTTACCGCATTACGCATGAACTTTTCAATTGACATCGTTTTCTTCACCTCCATGTGAAAGGTGTTGCTTGAGTGTATTCGCTTCGTCACGTAATTCTGCTGCTTCTTCAAAACGTTCGGCTTCTACAGCATCTTTCATTTTGACCCGAATCTCATCAATCTTCTTTTTAACGGCATATAGCTCATTAAAAGACACTGGGATTTTACCCGTATGTGATGAACGTCCGTTGTGCAGTTTCCCAAAAACATATGGAAGGCTTTCACGGAACGTGTCGTAACAGGCCGCACAGCCAAACTTCCCGATATCGAGAAATTTCGGGAACGTCAAACCGCATGAAGGACATTCAGGTCCTGTCAACTGTTCCCCTCTTGCCGGCTGTTGTTCCTGGAATGATTCTGAACCGCTGAACCAGTGCGATAGAAACTGTTGAATCGACAGCGGTTCCTGATTAGGATCAAAGATTAATGTATGTGATTGGAAGGCGCACTTCTCACATAAATGATGTTCCATGGATCCGACCACGCTTTCTTGAGTGATGCTGACGGATGCGGGCCGTTCTTTACAATTTTCACATATCATTGAAAGCCACCTCAAATCAGTTAGATTATCAATCAATTTAGCTGCTCGTAAATGAGCGTCAAAAGCATCGCTTGCAAAATACGTGCACGTATAATATCACGTTCGGGAAGTGGCTGATGGATTGTTGTTCGATCGACAGCGGCGAGAATAAGCTTTGACTCGCGCTCAGATATAACGTCTTCCTCAATTAGTCTGTAGACGACATCCAGGGCCATTGTAAAGGAGGCTCCTGACTGGATACCCTCTAGAATATGTTCAATTAATTCTTTACGAGAATTTGCCTGCACGCGGAATATGCGTATATAACCACCGCCACCTCGCTTAGACTCAACTGCATATCCTCTTTCCGCTGTAAAACGGGTCTTAATGACGTAGTTGATCTGCGATGGTACGCATTGGAATTTTTCTGCAACTTCATTGCGCTTAATTTCAATCGTTCCACACTGTTCCTCTTCGATTATTGCCTTCAAATATCCTTCTATAATGTCGGAAATGTTTCGCATGTCCTCACCTCTTTCCTACTGGGGGAATAAGCCGTTGACTTTGACTATCTTTGACTTGATTGTACAGGACTCTCTGTTCGCACTGCAATCGATATGCACCAAGAAGGAGGGGATTCCCTTAGCATCGGCATAGTAGGTGTTCTTTTAGTCTCTAAACAAAAAAATGGAGTGCAAGGCGTATAGCCTTACACTCCTTTACCCTCTATTCCACGCTAACATTCGTCAATTCTTTGACCGGCAAGAATAGTTCTCCCGTTTCTAAATACGTTACGGCAAGTTTATCGCCTGCTTGAATATAAATGGCAAGCGGCACAGTTTCAGAAGAAACGATGAAGTTACGTCCATCCTCCGCTAAAAATGAAATCAGTGTAAAGTCGCCAACGCGTTCTTTAAAGACACGCACGACAGTTACCGCCACCTTCGCCTCTTCGGCGCCTGAACTGCCATCCACACTGCTACTTCCGCGTTGAAGAGCTGTTTTATATAACTTTAACGCTTCATTTGGCGTATTTCCGTAGACCGAAATCTCCGGATTCGCTGCTGATACGATGAAGTAATTTTGTAGGAATCCATTTGAATCGAGTACCGGTGTCAACCAGCTAGCTTCTCCGTAGAAGTTATACAAGACTGGCATTTCTCCCGACCATTTCTTTTCTATGAATTTCTTTTCTATGATTTGAAGTGCTCCTTGAGAATCCATATAGGACTCTTCTAGATTACCTGTATAATATGTGGCTATACCTGTTCTCCCGTCAGTCAACGCATAGCCTAGCATCGAATCGACGCCTTCTTTCGGGCTAGTGAAATCGGTGAAGTAATACATATGGCCATCTTCATCGAAGATTGGACTGACATTCGCCTCTGTTCCTTCATCAGACGGTAGTTTAACGTCTTTCTTCCCAATGATTGAATTCCAGAAACCATGGATATAGTTACCGAAATAGCTGTTCTGCAAACTGACAGCTTCAGGTGAAACAGCGCCATCAATATATTCTGGAACATCTTTTAGCGAATATTTCTTCACACTACCACTCTCAGGATCAACGACTACAATTCCCTTTACGTCAAAACCATTACGTGCGCTGATGAATTCACCGTATGAACGTATATAATGCGGCTTTCCTTCATCATCAATTTCGAGTTGTACATCTCCATAAAAGATGAGGTTCGGCATTTTCATCCGTATATGACGCTCAACTTGCTTATGGAAGAATGACGATGGCGTGTAAGCCATTTCTGCTTCCACAAATTTAGGATTATCTGCTGAATCCGTCGCGCTCATCGTGAAATAACCCGGAGTTGTATCCGCATTTAGCCATTTAAAAAAGCCAGAAAACTCAACGGGTGCAATGTAGACGAATTTACCATCTACTTTTTGAATCTGCAGACTGCCAAGTTCATAATAACTTGTATTCGGTACTTGCCCGAACGCTTTCTTCATTTTATTTCTTGCAAATTTCGGAGGGACACTTGCTGGTGTTTTAGTTTCGTCAAAAGCTGTGATTTCAACTTTCTGGTCCATCTCAACCGCTTTGTATTTCTTATCGGCATTGAATAGCGGAGCACTTAAAATATAAACACCAAACACAAGTGCACCCAGGAACAAAATACCCTTCACTTTACGATCTTTACCGCCAGCGGAAATGGCACCTAGAAGTGTAACGACTAGAAACGCAATCCAGAGCGACGTCCAGTTGCGATCCATATTAGTCAAGTAGTAAAACAAAAATACCAAAATAGCGGAGACAATCGCTACTGTAGCTATTGCAGCACCTCTATTGAAGGGAACCGCCGTTTTCGCTTCATCTGTGGCACGTTTCGTTTGACTGCTGAGGATAAATGGGACGATTAATAAACTGAATACAACGCCCGTAATAATAGAAAATAATAGTAAGTTAAGCATAAAATACACCCTTTTCTGTCTTGAAGATTTTTGCTGATAGGTAGTATACGGTCTAATCGGTAAAATAGTTTCATATTTTCGATTGAAGGTGAAAAAAGGTTTCACATTTCAGAAATATGGGTAGATAGAGCAATAGAGGATTTTTTCTTGCCCTTCTTTTTTCCTCGGTCTTACAATCCAAAACAAAAACTCCCGGGTAAATAAACCTATTGGAGGCAACAAATTTTGAATTGGTACGAGAAGTTGAATGAATACTTCCCCGTTGAAGAGATGAAGTCAAAGGAACATATGGACGCGTTACTGTTGGATAAGAAAAGTGTCTACAAAAAAGACGAAGGACCACATCATGTGCTCATGTATGTTGAGTTCGAAAAATTCATCTTCGTAGATTATTTGTTTGTTTCCACACAATCACGCGGTATGGGACTTGGCGGTAAATTGTTGACAATGTTAAAGTCCAAAAATAAACCGATCCTCCTAGAAGTGGAGCCAGTCGACTATGAAGATACAGATACAGCTAAACGACTTAAGTTTTACTCACGCGAAGCGTTCTCACATGCACAGCGCATCGGCTATAACCGCCGCTCTCTGGCTACGGGTGAAAACACAGTGCTCGAAATTTTATACTGGTCGCCTACTGATTCAGGCGAAGAAGAAATCTACAACGCAATGACTCAGACGTACGATGAAATTCACACATACAAAGATGAAACTTTTTACGGTCAAAAGTACGACCCGACCGATAAAGTACTTGTTTTTCACACGAAGGGCAAACGCGATATTCTACAACCTTTCGATACATCCGAATAAAAATGGACTTCCCTTTGAAATGGGAAGTCCATTTTTTATGCCTTAATCAATTCTTTCTCCAACGGTTCCAAATCTACTTCGAACCCTAAGTCTTCCAGCATTTTACGATCCCAATCGCTTTCCTGTCCAGCCGTCGTTAAATAATCTCCGATGAAAATTGAGTTTGCTGGGTATAAACCAAACGGTTGTAGACTGCGTAAATTCACTTCTCGCCCACCTGAAATCCTAATTTCTTTTGTAGGGTTGATAAACCTGAACAAACACAGTACTTTCAAACAATAACGTGGTGTTAATTCGTCCGTACCACCAAGGGGCGTGCCATCTACGGCATGTAAAAAGTTGACTGGAATTGAATCTGCGTCCATTGCGTACAGACTACGCGCCATGGAAACGACATCTTGTTTTGTCTCACGCATACCGATAATTACACCCGAACACGGTGAAATACCCGATTCCTTCACAAGATCCACCGTATTTACACGATCCTCATATGTATGGGATGTCGTAATACTTTCATGGTGCTCAGCTGAAGTATTAATGTTGTGGTTGTAGCGGTCGACGCCGGCTTCTTTCAATCGTTTTGCCTGTTCCGGTTTCAATAGTCCGAGACATGCACAAACGGTCATATGTTCATGCTTCAACTTAATTTCTTTCACAGAATCAATAACGATTTCGAGTTCACGATTCACAGGCCCCCTACCGCTCGCCACGATACAGTAGGTTCCCGCATTCAATTCGGCCGCCCTTGTCGCACCCGCTACAATTTCTTCTTTTTTCATCATGGAATACTTTTCGATTGGCGCTGTCGAAATAATCGACTGCGCACAATACCCGCAGTTTTCCGCGCATAAGCCCGATTTCGTATTCATTATCATATTAAGTTTCACTTTATTCCCATAATACTGTTTCCGAATTGTATATGCCGCATGCAAAAGTAAGAGTAATTCCTCATCAGGACTATCCAATATGGAGAGTGCTTCCTCATCCGTTAAGACATGTCCTTCTAGAACACGTTCAGCTAAATCAGTATACTTCGTCATATTAGCGCCTCACTTTCAATACTTTATACATACGATGTCCAAACATTCCGCCAAGAACTGCAAGAATAATATCTTTCGGCAATGGTGGAACCATCCATAACCACGCCACTTTGTACGTAAACGCATCTGGAGCCGCAGCCCAGAACTTATAGGCATAATACATCCAGTTCGTACCAAATAGATAGTTCACAGACATTCCAACGAGTGCCGCGATAATATATCCATGAAGCTTTCCGTTCTTCTCAACAATTTTTCCAGCAATGAATGCAACGAAAATGAAAGAGACGACAAATCCGAATGTCGGACTGATAATCGATCCAAAACCGCCTCCGAATCTTGCAAATACGGGCGCCCCCGCAAGCCCGATGAACATGTAGACCGTCATTGCCAGCGCGCCTCTGCGACTGCCAAGAATAAGTCCTGCAAGAATCGCGAAAAAGGTTTGTAATGTAATCGGTACTCCGCCAACTACAAGAAATGGTAAAAATGCTGTAATATTGGCTCCAATCATCATCAGTGCTGCGAACATGCCACTGTAGACAAGTGTTAGTGGGCTCATTACACTTTTACTGTTTGTTTTTACTGCAACTGTTGTCATAAGTACACCCCTTAAGTTTATGTTATCTTTAATAGAATAGTAGATAACGCATTATGTGTCAACCTAATATTATTATCAGTTAACACAAATACACATAAAAAAAGACCGACAGCATATTCGCCATCGATCGAATTTAGGATTTTTCGCCTTCATCTTTTGGAAATAAAAAGTAAGAAATGACCCCGCTCACAATCATCGCACCGATTATGATAGCCAAGCGCGTTAACTCGGGCACTTCTTGATATTCTTTCGTCAACTTCATCCAGCCGAATCCGCCAACAAGTAACATAATGGGAATGACAAATTTAAAAGCTTTCAACAAATTCACCTACAGTATAGAGTTATGGTAGTTTTATTCTACCATAACACTACCTTATCTACGACGACGACGTCTTCCACAGCCAGGCCGTGAACCGATGCCGCCTACTTGCGGACCATAGCCATCCATGCCCGGACCATAACCAGGTTGGGCGGGCAGTGTTTGACCCATAACGTCTTGTGTCGTTTCTGTGTAATAGTGACGCGGAATTTGAACGGTATGAACCCGATTCACATTAACGATCGGATGGATAAAAGGTACTTCTTGTGGAACAAATTGATCGTGACAACGATACTGCGTTGGGCATACGACCGGTTGCACCTGTCCGGCACCCATATTGCCTGGGTACATCTGATTGCCGTGATGCATTTGATTACCGTGATGCCAATTACCTTGTTGCATCATACTATCACCTCCTCCTTCTATTAGATGTGAAAAGTAGGAGGACAAACGGGCGATAGACTCTACGGGCGGTAAGGAATATCAGAAAGCGTATTTCGTTTTCGGGAATTAAAATAAGATTTTCTCAAGTAAGCGAATGTGGTTAACAACAGTCCCAATACAATGGATGGATTCAGAAATCATACTAATACCGCTTCGACGCTTTGTGGATGCCTCCCGCGATAAGCCGGAAAGGAGCCCACTTTCAGTCTTATCGCTCCGGCTACCACGAAGTCGCGCCTGCGCTGGATGGTCTTTTTAAGAAAGCGCATTTCGTTATTGGGAATTAAACCGGCAACCTATCTAATTCACTACTATTTAGGTTGCAGTATCGAATATTGTCATAAATCAAGCGAATACGTTTAACATCAGTCCCAGTACAATGGATAGAATTAGAAAGCCCGCTAATACCGCTCCGGCGCTTTGTGGATGCCTCTCGCGATAAGCCAGAAAGGAGACCGCTTTCAGTCTTATCGCTTCGGCTACCACTAAGTCGCGCCTGTGCTGGAGAATCTACTTTAGAAAGCGCATTTCATTATCAGAGGTTATACCTGCAATCTGTAATGCATCTTTTTTGAATGAGATTAGTATCAAATAGGAATAACATTATAATCTCAGTCCATACATCTCAGAATCACAACACCTAAGATAGTGTACACACTAGCGCAGGCGCGGCAAAGGGGTCGCCGAAGCCCTGAGACTGGATGCAAAGCGTTAATCCAGGCTCATGGGGGCCACTGAAAAAGTTCTATACTATAGTAAGAACTAGTTGATTGTAGTGGAGAGCGGCGAGGAGGCTGAAGCCGTGCCCGCGGAAAGCGTCCGCTCGGAACGGAAATCAACGGAATTGAAGGAAATCGGACTTTTTCAGTGCCCTCGCTTACAGTGAGAGGCATCCCCAGAGCGCCGAAGCGTTATAGGAGGAAATCTTTATTTCAACCTATCTAATTCACCACTATTAATAATGGTCGATTAGTATAAAAATCAGAGCTTTAAAAAAGCAACTTCCTCAAATTAACGGGATGTTGCTTTTTGGGTTGTCTAACTTCAGGCGCCAGAGTCGGGTTTAGTTATTGGATTTCATTCTGAATTTCTTTATCGGCATCGAATACGTTGGGCTCTTTCCTATTTACATCTAGTTCTTCAGGCGAATCATAAATTGGACTTCCTTCACCAATCATTTTTAACTTAGCAATGAAATCCTTATTGTGCCTAAGTTCCATTTCAGACGACTCCACAGATAAGCGTTCCATTTATATCATCCTCCTAACAATTTTAACCGTGGCGAACTACGCTGGAATATAGCTATACATACAACAACATTCGATTTCTCTTTCTATAATTATACTAAATATTCAGAAATAAGTAAACTTTTAAGTCTTGCATGTTTTTTTAGAGACCGCAACGGATATACTATAAATACATAGCATAGCTAAACGAGGAGGTTCCTAAATGAAAAGAATTATATTATTTGATGGCGATTGTAATTTCTGTGATGCAAGTGTGCAATTTATCATAAAGCGGGATCCTTCAGCCCATTTCCATTTCACTTCATTGCAAAGTGAAAAAGGGGTGGAACTTCGTAAACAATATGCCATTTCAGATGAGATAGACAGCCTGGTTCTAATTGAAAATGGGCGGGTTTACACGAAGTCTTCTGCCGCGCTACATATAGCGAAAAAGTTGGATGGGCTATGGCATCTGTTATTTCTATTTATACTCGTACCGCCTATAATACGTAACGGCGTTTATGATTATTTCGCTGCGAATCGCTATAAATGGTTTGGTAAAAAAGAGGATGCCTGCATGCTGCCATCTCCCGATGAGCGCAAGCGATTTATTTGACCAACACGAAAGAGGGACCCAGACATCTCCGGGTCCCTCTTTCGTTATTCATTTAAACCTGCAGTTCTTTATTCTCTTCAGCTGTAAATGCGCGTGACCTGGTCAAAAAACGTTTGCCTTCCACTCCTTCAAGTGAAAACATGCCTCCTCGACCCGGGACAACATCTATAATCAACTGTGTATGCTTCCAGTATTCGAACTGGTTTTTGTGCATATAAAACGGTGTTTCACCAATGTAGCCAAGAAGGACGTCCTGGTCACCCAGTATTAGTTCACCGTCCGGATAGCACATGGGGGATGAACCATCGCAGCATCCACCCGACTGATGAAACATCAGCGGTCCGTGTTTTCCCTTTAAAAACGCAATGAGTTCAAGTACAGCGTAAGTTGCGAGGATGCGTTCCGTCGCCGTCATCCGCACTCCCTCCTTTCTTACCGCTTAAAAGAACCCTTGTTTGTTTTCGCTATAGCTCACTAACATGTTCTTTGTTTGCTGATAGTGACTAAGCATCATTAAGTGGTTTTCACGTCCAACTCCCGACGCCTTGTATCCACCGAATGCAGCGTGAGCCGGATACATATGATAACAGTTCGTCCAGACACGGCCTGCTTGGATGTCGCGGCCAAAACGGTAAGCTGTGTTCATGTCGCGGGTCCAAACAGCAGAACCTAGGCCATATAGCGTATCATTCGCGATTTCAAGTGCTTCTTCTTTGGTTTTGAATGTTGTAACGGACACAACCGGCCCGAAAATTTCTTCCTGGAAAATACGCATTTTATTGTTGCCTTTAAAGACAGTCGGTTTAACATAGTAACCGCCTTCCAAGTCGCCCTCCAACTTGTTTTGCTCCCCGCCGACTAAGCATTCTGCGCCTTCCTGTTTTCCGATATCAAGATAAGAAAGGATTTTTTCAAGCTGTTCAGTCGAGGCTTGCGCGCCCATCATGACAGTCGGGTCTAGTGGATTTCCTGTTTTAATCGCTTTTACCCGCTCAATTGCACGCTCCATAAACTTATCGTAGATCGATTCCTGGATTAAAGCACGTGAAGGACATGTACATACTTCCCCTTGGTTAAGAGCGAACATGACAAACCCTTCCACCGCTTTATCCAAGAATGCATCGTCTTCTTCCATGACATCTTCAAAGAAAATATTCGGTGATTTACCACCCAACTCAAGTGTGACAGGGATCGCATTTTGTGAAGCATATTGCATGATTAGACGTCCTGTTGTTGTCTCACCTGTAAACGCAATTTTACCAATGCGCGGGCTCGATGCAAGCGGCTTTCCTGCTTCCAAACCAAAACCATTCACGACGTTGAGAACGCCAGGCGGCAATAGATCTCCAATCAGTTCGACGAGAACGAGAATCGATGCCGGTGTCTGTTCAGCAGGCTTTAGCACGACACAGTTACCTGCTGCGAGTGCCGGTGCGAGTTTCCACACTGCCATTAGAATCGGGAAGTTCCAAGGTATAATTTGTCCAACGACACCAATCGGCTCATGGAAATGGTACGCCACAGTATCATTATCAATTTGGCTTACTCCGCCTTCTTGTGCCCGGATAGCACCGGCAAAATAGCGGAAATGATCGATAGCAAGTGGCAAATCCGCATTCAATGTTTCACGGACTGCCTTTCCGTTATCCCACGTTTCGGCAACAGCAAGCATTTCCAAGTTCTGCTCAATTCGATCAGCAATCTTGAGCAATATATTTGAGCGATCTGTAACTGACGTTTTACCCCATGCGTCTTTTGCAGCATGGGCCGCATCCAGCGCTAGTTCAATATCCGCTGCAGTTGAACGTGCCACTTGTGTAAATACTTTGCCCGTAACCGGCGTCACATTATCAAAGTATTCACCCTTGGCTGGCGCTGTCCATTTTCCTCCAATGTAGTTATCGTAGCGTTCCTTGAAATCCACTTTTGCACCTTTTGTGTTCGGAAATGCATAAACCTCATTTTCTACTGCTTGTACCATTTAACCATTCCTCCCCGTGAGCTGATTTTCACACGCAATGCCACTATACGTTGCAAACTTCCGCGGTATGCGCTTCTACCAGAATTAAAATAGTGTATACGCTTACACTCCTTCCGGCATAAAAAAAGAAGCTTGTCCCCTTATTCTGTCAGACTATACTAATTATTTCAACTACTAGACTTAAAAATCGTTCGACATAGATTGACATGATCATCGGTAGCTACTTTATTATCCGTGCGGGGTAAAATAAAGGACCATCCCACCAGTCTATAAATCGACTTACGAGAAGGCCCTTTAAATAAAAATGGTTTTACTGAGCGGTGTAGCCGCCATCCAAAATAATCGCTTGTCCAGTCATACCTTTCGCGGAGTCACTTGCAATATACAAAGCTAAATCCGTTATCTCCTTCACATCGAGTAATCTTTTTTGAGGAACTAATGGATAGAGCACTTCTTCCAAAACTTGCTCCACTTTAATTTCCCTCGTTTTTGCAAGATCCGCAAACTGGTTTCTCACTAACGGCGTATCGACATACCCGGGACAAATCGCATTGACAGTAATTCCGTCTGCGGCGGATTCGAGAGCCGCTACTTTCGTTAAACCAATTACCCCATGTTTTGCAGAGTTGTAAGCGGCTTTTCCCGCAAATCCAATGACGCCATTAATAGAAGCCATGTTAATAATTCTTCCAAACTGTTGTTTCTTCATATGAGGTAGTGCATGTTTGATGGCTATAAATGGCGCCGTCAACATAATTTTTACGAGCAGCTCAAATTTTTCAGTAGGGAAATCTTCGATAAATGATACATGTTGCATCCCCGCATTGTTGACAAGAATATCAATCCGCCCAAACTTCTCAACCGTAAATTCAATTGCATTTTTAATGTCTTCTTCCTTCGTTACATCACAGACAATTCCTTCGACACTTTTTTCGAATTTGGAGAGTGCTTCATCAATTGCTTGTTGCGTTAAATCAGAGATAACAACTTTAGCACCAGCTTCAGAAAACGCCTTTGCAATATCGAATCCAATGCCCCTTGCTGCTCCAGTTATAAATAGCACTTGATCTCGTATCATGTTCTTTGCCACCTTTACCTTTTAGATTGCTGTCCATCCACCATCTACTTTAATCGTTTCACCCGTAACAAAATTCGATAGATTCGATGCCAAGTAAAGAACCGCTCCCGAAATATCTTCCGGTTGTGCCAGTTTACCTAAGAGAATTCGACTTTCTACATCATTTTTAAATGCTTCATCTTCAAACATCTTTGTCGTTAATTCTGTTTCAATAAATGTCGGAGCAACAGCATTTACATTAATTCCGCTTTGCGCCCATTCGACTGCCAACGCTTTTGTCAGTTGAACCGCTCCACCTTTACTTGCACAATACGCCGCCCTTTTATAATAACCAACGAAAGCCATTTGGGAAACGATGTTGATGATCCTTCCACCGCCTTGCGGAATCATGTAAGTAGCGGCTGCCTGACTGCAAAAGAACGTAGATTTCAAATTTGTATCCAGCACTTGATCCCAATCATCTTCCGTCACTTCTATCGCCGGTTTAGCGATATTAACCCCCGCATTGTTCACCAATACATCAACCGTTCCAAATTGGGCTGCTACCTCATCAACCATCGCCCGAACCTGCTTGATATCTTTTAAGTCGGCTTGAATCGATTTGCATTTCGAATTGTATTGTTGTAATTCAACTAGCGTGTTATGTAGCCCAAACTCATCTCGACCTACGATAACGACATTCGCTTTTAGTTCGGCGAATGTCATGGCAATTTCTTTTCCAATCCCCTTACTCCCGCCCGTTACGATAACCGTTTTGTTTTCTAAATCTGAAAAGTATGGTTTCATGTTAGCATCTCCTACTCTTTTCGATCGTTTTTCAGGAAGTGAATAAGCATTTTCTCCCGCTCTGCATTGATTGTTTCAGAAGTTTCTTGCTCCCACATATAGAATCCTTCACCACTCTTATCACCGAACTTCTTTTGATTGACTAGATTTGATAAGTAGACTCCTGATTCATTTTCATTGCTGAGATCTTCAAACAAGTAATTTGAAATCGCAGAAAAAACGTCAAGGCCTCCCATATCTGCAGTCATTAACGGTCCCGTTATTGGCAAGCGTCTTCCAAAGCTATACGTCACAGCAGCGTCGATATCTTCTTTTGTCGCAACCCCTTCATCGAGCAGCGATTGCGCCTCGCGGAATAAAGCATACTGCAGCCGGTTCCCGATGAATCCCGGGACTTCTTTATTTATCAAAATCGGTTTTTTATTCATTTCGTTCAATAAATTCATAGCACGCTCAACCGTTTTCTGAGCGGTCTTTTCTCCTTTAACCACTTCGACAAGGGGGATTAAATGTCCTGGATTCCAAAAATGTGTAACGATAAATCGATTCGGGTACTCCATTTCTTCCGCTAAAGAAGTTGGCGTAAACCCAGACGTATTACTCGCAAGAACAGTGTCTTTACTGCATATCACCTCAATCTCTATATACAATTCACGTTTCATTTGACTATTCTCTGGGATGACTTCAATTATAAAAGTCGCCTCTCGTACAACCTCTTCTAATGAAGTTGAAAATACAATGCGCTTACGAATTACTTCTGCCATTGCTTCATTAAACAACTCATTTTGAACCATCACCGTTAATTTATTGCGAAGCCCTTTGTCTGCTGTCGCTAGATCTTGTTCATCCACACCAGAGATTTTTACTTCAATCCCCGCCCACGCTGCTGATAGCGCAATTGAATGTCCTATCGTGCCACAACCGATAATTGATAGTTTTTCCATAACGGTCTACCTCCATTTTTTCATATTAAAAAATACCCAACAAACTATAACAAATAGCTTGATGGGTATCTATTACTTACATGCCTAACGAGAATAATACGACAGCTAACACAACGCCCAGTATTGGTACTATGACCGTTAATGCGCCAAACGCAGGATATGCGTCTTTATGTGTTTCGCCAGCAATTGAACGAATTGTCGTTACAACATAACCGCCCTGTGGCAATGAATCCAAAGATCCTGAAGAAATTGCGACAACACGGTGTAACGCATCTGGATCAACGCCCAAATCTAAGTAATGCGGTGCAAGCAGCGGTAAAGCAATCGCTTGTCCGCCAGAAGATGATCCCGTTAAACCTGCAATAACCGCTACTGCAAGTCCTCCTCCTATGAGAGGACTGCCTGGTATAGCCGTCATAAAACTAACAGCGTCACCAAACGCGGGTGTTGCTTTTATGACTCCGCCAAATCCTACAACCGCGGCTGTATTGGCAATTGCAATAACTGCACCCATTGTTCCTTCTGAAACCGCTTTCCCAAAGTTCGAGAAATACTTTCTGTTAATTAAATACGTTGCAATCACTCCACTTGTAAGGGCAACGATTAACGCAGATGTTCCCAGTGAGTTGTGGAATATAAATGAAATGATCAACACAACAACTAAGGGAATTACACTTAACAATGGACTCGGTAAATTCTCCCTTACCTCATGATGATCCGTATCTCTATCAACAAAATGTTCGCCTTTAGCTAACGCTTTTGAAATCATTTTCTTCAGCCACCAATAGCCGAAAATCGCCATAAACGCAGCAACTATTATACTTACTTGCCATCCGGCATACGCAGTTGTTCCTAGGAACTCAATTGGAATCCAGTTTTGAATTTCAGGTGAACCTGCCGAAGTCATGGTAAACGTCGTAGATCCAAATGCTAATGTCGCTGGAATGAATCTTCTTGGTAAGTTTGCTTCTTTAAACAAACTGATGGCCATTGGATAAACAGAAAAAGCAACGACGAATAAACTAACACCCCCATACGTCAGGATTGCACAAGCTATTACAACAGCAAGAGCTGCCCGTTTCATACCAAGCTTGCCTACAATCCATTTCGAAACACTTTCTGCTGCACCGCTATCTTCCATAACTTTACCGAAAATTGCTCCAGTCAAGAACATTAAATACCATGAGCCTATAAAGCTTGAAAAACCGCCCATATAATTTGACACAAAGTTAGCTATCCCTTCATCCGGTACTCCCGGAAATAATGGAAGACCACTTAATAGCGCAACGACAAGCGCTGATAGCGGCGCCGCTATTAATAAGTTCATGCCCTTCATTGTCAAATAAATCAATAATGCTAATCCCCCAAATAACCCTATCATCCCCAACATCGAATCACCTGCCCCCTCTGCAGGAAAGAAATTATGCTTTCTTTCCGTACCTTCTTACTCGTAATAATGCTTGTTCAGCATGACCTGCAAAGTTCTCCAATTGACAGAGACGCGCTGCGTATTCGCCAATATAAGCACTCGCTTCAGGCGTCACTTTTTGATACGTTACCGTTTTGATGAACTTACCTACCCATAGACCGCCTGTATAACGTGCTGCGCCTTTTGTTGGTAATGTATGGTTCGTTCCGATCACTTTATCGCCGTATGCAACGTTTGTTTCAGGCCCTAAGAATAGGCAACCATAATTCGTCATGTTTTCTAAGAAGTAATCCGGATTTTCTGTTAGGATTTCAACATGTTCAAATGCGAGTCGGTCTGCTTCTACAAGCGCTTCCTCGATGCTATCCACTAATAGGATTTGGCCGTAATCATCCCATGAAACACGTGCAACGTCAGCCGTTGGTAACACTTTAAGTTGTCTTTCGATTTCTTCTACAGTTTCGTAAGCAAGCTTTTCTGAAGTTGTGATTAAAGCCCCTGGAGATGTTGGACCATGTTCACCTTGTCCAAGAATATCCGTAGCGATCATTTCAGCATCTGCCGTTTCATCCGCAACAACTAAGGTTTCAGTAGGTCCTGCAAACAAGTCAATTCCGACGCGACCAAATAATTGTCTTTTTGCCTCTGCTACGAAAGCGTTTCCAGGTCCGACAATCATATCGACAGATTTAATTGTTTCAGTTCCAATCGCCATAGCAGCCATCGCTTGGATTCCACCTAATAAGTAGATTTCATCCGCACCCGCTAAATACATCGCCGTGATTGTTGCATTCGGGATTTCACCATTAATTGGCGGCGTGCAAGCGATTACACGCTTAACACCAGCAACTTTAGCCGTCAAGACGCTCATATGTGCAGAAGCAACCATTGGGTAACGTCCGCCAGGAATATAACAGCCGACACTACTTACAGGAATATTTTTATGTCCTAAAATAACGCCAGGAATATTTTCTACTTCCACATCGTTCATTGACGCTAATTGCGCTTCTGCAAATTCACGAATGTTCTTTTGAGCAAATTTAATATCTTCGATTACTTCCGCAGGCACTTGCGCTACGATTTCTTTTATTTGTTCTTCCGTTAATCTGAATGCTTCGGGCGACCATTTATCAAATTTCTCGGAGAACTCACGAACCGCTTCGTCTCCTCTATTCTCAATTTCTTGAATAGCATTCGCTACAACTTTCGATACTTCAAGACTATTTTTAGTCAATTCTTCTTGTGATTTACCAGCTTTCAATACTCTAACCATTTTACTTCCTCCTCTTTTGCATACGTATGCATGTATCTTATTACCAAAACAATAGTCGAAAATTAGTCACAAGTCAATCTTTTATTAAGTTGTTTTTCTTTCGACTAGTTCCCCATTCACTTCAACAACATCAGAAAACCCTGTATATTCCTCGATTTCTGACATTAAATAAGTAACCGTCTGATTAATCATTTCTTCAATAGGCTGTCCCCAAGTCGTTAGACTATACGTCGGCCATGAAGCCATCTCAATATTGTCAAACCCGATTACTTTCGTAACTGTCGGAATAGAAATTGGACTTTCGCGTAGTCCATCCATAACACCTAATGCCATAATATCGTTCGCAACAAAAATTGCATCGGGGATGTAATTTTCTTTTAGTAGTTGCAGGGCAATTTCAGCTCCGCCCTCATATGTATAATCCGATATATACTTTTTCATGGGGATATTATTTTTCTTGAGAATTTCAGTAAAACCCTGTTCCCTTTCCTTACTTGTCGATGTATTTTGATTCCCCGCAATATAAATCATATTGGAACTTCCCTTTTCAATAAGAAAATTCGCAATTGCTTTACTAGCGTCCAAGTTATTACAACTTACAGAGTAAAAATCATTACTCGCAATTTTTCTGTTGAATAGAACCAAAGGGATTTTATACTTTTTAAAGTCTTCTATTGCATTTAAAGACAGTGACGCATCTGTAATGATGACACCCGCAACATTATAATTGAATAAAGTATCAATATCTTCCTTTTGTATTTCATCATTATTCGTATGCACAAACATAACGCTATAACCCAAAGTTTTAAACGTTGTTGTAAATTGTTTTAAAACTTGAGGATAGAAAGGGTTTTGAATGCCCTTCATCACTATGCCAATGATTTTCGTTCGATTCGTAATTAAACTCCTCGCTAACTCATTTGGTCGATAACCTAATTCTTGCGCGGCGGCTAATACCTTCGCCCTTGTTTTAGCAGACACTGTGGCACCTTCAAAGTACACTCTGGACACAGATGATTGAGATACACCTGCATGTTTTGCGACATCCATCGCAGTAATTGACTTCTGCATTTCACTCACACCCTTTAAATCATATTGTTTAATCAATTACGCATCGGGATAATTGCGTCCAAATTTTGAATTGTGCTGGCACCCCTAAGACGCGGCTATTCTAGTATGAACTCCCCTAAACAACGAGGAGTTTAGCCCCCACTTGTAGAAGCGGAGGGCTTCTGCTGATTCAAGTTAAACTATACCCTCAAAACTGCTACTTCATCAATTGTTAACTTCCCCGTAATAGTTTGTTCATATCTTCCAACTAGAATAAAGGTAATCAGATGAAACGGGAGGAATTAGGATGGAGACAGAAAATAGAAACAAACCGGGTAAACGATTTTTAGCAACATTAGGAGCTGGTGTGATTGGTTCGGTATTAACGTTAGCGGTCGTAGTCAATACTGATTTACTGCAAGGTGATTCTACCGAAGTGGTGCCCACCACTTCGGAAACGGCTCCATATAATGTGCAACAAACGTCTGCGACAACAACCACATCACTCTCCGATATGGTCGAAAATTCATCGGATGCAATTGTCGGGATTCTTAATTATCAAAATGCGCAAAACCCATTTTCGCAACAAACCAAAAGTACCCAAGCTGGTACCGGTTCGGGCGTTATCTATAAAATAGATGGGGACAAAGCGTTCATCGTGACAAACAACCATGTCATTGAAGGTTCGGAGAAAATCGAAGTATCACTGGAAGGCGGAGAAGTTGCGACAGCTGAGCTGATAGGTAAAGACGCGCTAAGTGATCTTGCGGTTTTGACAATCGATGCGAAGTACGCAAAAAACTCCTTGGAGTTCGGCGATTCTGACAAGCTTCGTGCTGGGGATGAAGTCATCGCAATCGGAAATCCGCTCGGCCTCGACTTCTCCGGAACAGTCACACAAGGTATTGTAAGTGCGGTCGATCGTTCCATTAATGTGCAGACATCTGCCGGCGAGTGGGAAATGAACGTCATCCAAACGGACGCGGCGATTAATCCAGGTAACAGTGGTGGTGCTCTTCTGAATAGTGCCGGTGAAGTAATAGGTATTAACAGCCTAAAAATTTCCGAAAGTGGCGTTGAAGGACTTGGTTTTGCAATTCCAAGTAATGAAGTTGTCCCGTTAATCGAAGAAATGACGAAGAACGGTGAAGTTGAACGTCCTTACATCGGCATCGGACTAGCAGATTTCAAGCAAGTACCACGCACGTATTTGCAAAACCTTCCTGAGAATGTGAAAGGCGGCGTGATTGTCGCTTCAATTGATCCGCAATCGGCAGCAGGAAAAGCTGGACTGCGTGTAGAAGATGTCATAACTGCGATAAATGGTACCGAAATTCTTGGCTCGGCGGATCTGCGAAAGTTCTTGTATTCCAACCTTTCTGTCGGTGACAAGGCAACATTTACAATTTATCGGGGTGCAGAATTGAAAACGATTGAAGTTACACTTACAAGCAACGTCTCCACGGCAAATTAAAATATACGGCCATTCACCTCTCCCTACTAGCCAAGGGAGAGGTGTTTGCAATTGCAAATTCCCCCATTTCGATTTACGTTTAGTAGAACACAATGCGTAAGGAGGTGTATTGCAATGAAAATCTTAGTAATTGAAGACAACGAAAGTGTCTCCAAGATGATTGAGCTGTTTTTTTCAAAAGAAGGAATAGATGGTTCATTCGTAAAAAATGGTTTGGAAGGTTTTGAACTTGCAAAGCAGGACGGCTGGGATTGTCTCATCATCGACTGGATGCTCCCCGGAATGGACGGCATTTCAATTTGCCGTAAACTTCGGCAGGAGGCTATTGCGACACCCATTATTATGCTGACCGCAAAAGACGGCGAATCAGACCAGGTACTAGGGCTCGAAATGGGCGCGGACGACTATGTTACGAAACCATTTAGTCCACTGGCACTCATGGCCCGCATTAAAGCCGTGACTCGGAGGTATTCGACACTACAAGACAAACCGTTAGAAGACGGCATTGTCGAAACAGCACATTTCAAAATTAATCCAAACACACGCGAAGTCTTACGGGATGGCGTGCGAATCCAAAACCTAACTCCAAAAGAATTCGATTTGCTGATTCACTTTGCCCAACATCCAAAACAAGTCTTCTCACGCGAGCAGCTGCTCGACAATGTCTGGGGCTATGACTTTTACGGTGACGATCGAACTGTAGATGTACATATCAAGAGGCTTCGGACGAAAATTGCAACAGAAGAACTTCCTTTTTTCCATACAGTATGGGGCGTTGGCTACAGATTCGACGAAACTGCGGGTGACGTCACCAAATGAAAATCAAATACCTCTACCAACAACTTATGAGTCACTTCAGTGTCATTGTCATCGCATTTTTACTATTAAGCTTACTGTTTTCTCATTATGTTGAGCGATTTGTATATGACAATAAAACAGAAGAACTGTCTATATACGGGCAGTCTATTTTACGAGACATCAAACAGGACCAGCGAAATTCGAACCGTATTTTAAAATCATACGGAGATGTTCTGAACAGTCGCGATATCCAATATAGCTTGTTCGATGAAAAGTCAGCCATCATTTATTCAACTGGCATAAATACACCGCTCATTAGTTTAAGTGAAGATGAATGGCGAAATATCAAAAACGGTAAGACAATTATCGTTAAGCAAGACTTTAAACGTTTCAATGAAGCCGTTACATTCGTTCTCCTACCTTACATTCGTGGGCAGCAGTTTGTCGGTGGGATCCTATTAACATCCCCTATCAAAGGCTCTCGGGAAGTTATTTCACAGATGAATTCTTATTTGCTAATTACAACGTTTATCGCACTGGCAATTTCGCTACTTCTTAGTTGGATTTTATCGACTTTCCACGTCAGAAGGATTAAACGACTTCAATTGGCTACATCCGCGGTTGCACTAGGCGATTATTCGGTGCGGATACCGTGGTCGAATGTTGACGAAATCGGTGAACTTGCCGGGGATTTTAACGAAATGGTTGAGCAATTAGATGCTTCTATGGAAGAGATTGAAAATCTTGAGAACAGACGACGCCAGTTTATGGCTGATGTATCCCATGAATTACGGACCCCTCTTACGACAATTAGAGGCATCATCGAAGGCTTAAGAAACGATATGATACCGGAAGCCGAAAAGGTGAAAGGCCTGCAACTAGCCACGAACGAGACAATGAGACTCATTCGGCTTGTCAATGAAAACCTAGACTACGAGAAAATTCGTTCAAACCAAGTCACATTGATCAAACAAGACATCCAGCTTATTGAATTGCTGGAAATCATTCAGGATCAGCTCGAAGGCGTTGCAGCAGAAAGGAATAATAAAATTATCGTTACTGTTGAACCCAACGTGTTCGTGCATGCGGATTACGATAGACTCACACAGATATTGATTAATATTACGAAAAACAGTATCCAGTTCACCGAAAGTGGCGCTATCTACCTTCGAGGCTACACAAGCGAGGAAAATACTGTCATTGAAATTGAAGATACCGGTATCGGCATCGACCCCGAAGATATCGAGAAAATTTGGGGCAGGTTTTATAAAGCAATTGTGTCACGGACAACCAATCCATATGGTGAATTCGGCCTCGGTTTGTCGATTGTGAAAAGTCTCGTTAGGATGCATAACGGAACAATCAAGGTAACCAGCGAAAAAGGACAAGGCACAAAGTTCACTTTGTCATTTCCACACCAAATCGAAAAGTAAATACTTGTTTTATTCCCCATTTCAGACTTGTTAATAGTTTGTTCATATCTATCCTGTAGGATGAATTTACATCAACTACTGGAGGAATTAATTTTGACTAAAAAAAGGAACTTACTCATAATGGCAGTTGCCTTGCTCGCAATTATGTTTGTGGCAACGGGCTGTTCGCAAGAAGCTAAAGCAACAAAAGCTACAGATGAAACGGTAGCAACGGTCGGTGATGAAAAAATAACGAAAGATGAATTGTATGACGTACTCGTTCAATCTTCCGGAAAAGAAGCACTCGATTCTATGATTGACAAGAAAGTGATTGCACTTGAGCTGGAGAAGAAAAAAGTAAAAGTTACTGATAAAGAAGTAGATGCAGAACTTGCGAAATACGTTGAAAGTGGTGGCGGACAAGAGGCATTCACTGCCGCACTGGAGCAAATCGGCGTGACTGAAAAACAATTCAAAGAAGACATTAAAGAATTTTTGTCCATCCAAAAAGTGCTAGAACCAGGTAAAGATATAACAGACGAGAAAATTAAGGCCTACTTCGAAGAGAATAAAGCGTCTTTCCAAGTAGAAGGCGAAGCTGAACCTGTCTTGGCTGATCACAAAGAGACAATAAAACTACTTTTATCCGACCAGGAATTACAAGCTAAGTATGTCGAGTGGTTGGATAAAGCAAGATCAGCGTACGAAATTGAAAATTCGTTATCAAAAGAATAAACAATACCCCGCCTGTTGATTAACTAAAATTTAACCAGTAAATAACTTAATCAAATACCGGATACTACAAGTATAGTTGCTTTGGATTGCTTTGAATTGAACAACTTCTATATCATTATAGAGATATCTTGATAAGTAGGGATGCGACTTCGTCGCATCCCTACTTTTTTTCGATAATCGTATGGTGTTTGTTCTTCCGTCGCTATCCAAAAACATAAGTACAAGAAGTACCGAAGCTTTTCGGGACGATAGAATAGCTCGCACCTCATCTGGAGAAAGGCAGTTAAAGTGTCGTGATTAATTCACTGAAAGCAAGCCAAAAATATCCCAGTGAAAATGGCTGTTATTCAACATTTCAATGAAAGCGTCTTCATCGTACTTTCTCCTAAAATATTATATGCAATATATCAAATACGCTTTTATTTCACATTCTTTCATGTTAAAATTAGTGAAAATCTTATTATCTGAAAGGGGCGAGTTCCATGCCACAAATGTTAGCACTAGCGATTGTTGTAGCTATTTTATATATCGGGGATGCTATATCTGTCCGGACCAAAGCATGGATTCCATCTGTTTTCGTTTCTGCCGTCCTTTTCTTAATCGGTTATTGGACATTCTTCCCGAAAGATATCGTTTCAATAGCAGGTGTACCCCCTGTTGTTGCTTCGATGATGATTTACTTACTTATCACAAATATGGGTACACTCCTGTCTGTCCAGCAACTGAAGCAGCAGTGGAAAACGATTTTAATTTCACTCTCTGGTATTTTAGGGATTGTCGTAATCCTGTTCGGAGTTGGAACATTCCTATTCGGATTTGAAACAGTCATCGTCGCTATCCCACCTCTTGTTGGCGGTATTGTATCCGCATTGATCATGTCTGAAGGTGCAGCGGACGCAGGACTTGTTTCATTATCTATTTTCGCGATTGTCATTTATGTCATGCAAGGTTTCGCCGGGTACCCTCTAACGTCAATTGTTCTAAAAAAAGAAGGAAAAAAACTTCTTGGAATGTATCGGAAAGGTGAATTAGCTGTAGCGGAAACGGGAAGTTCAGAAACTGGGAAACCTGAAGAAGAGCTTAAAATGTTCAAGAAGCTACCTGCCAAATACAATACAGATTACTTTAAGTTCTTCCGACTCGCATTTGTCGGGTTACTTGCATATTTGGTTTCCACTGCGCTGGCGCCAATCGTTTCAGTCAGTCCGTATGTCCTCTGTCTTCTATTCGGAATCATCGGGGCAAGCGTCGGTTTTTTAGAACGCCAGATTTTACAAAAGGCAAATGGCTTTGGATTATGCATACTTGTCCTAATGCTTTTCGTTTTCGATGGCTTGAATGCTGCAACACCATCCATGTTGGTTGAAATGCTCTATCCACTAATCGGCTGTATCGTGCTCGGTGTCATCGGCATGTACATTTTCTCATTCATCATTGGTAAAATCCTGAAAGTCAGTAAAGAAATGGCCTTCGCCGTTTCTTTGACTGCCCTGTATGGTTTCCCCGCGGATTATATCATTACGAACGAAGTCATTAACGCATTAACAGAAGACGAGAAAGAAAGAGAAGCGCTGACCAGTCATATGCTGCCGCCAATGCTCGTCGGCGGATTCATAAGCGTCACAATTGTATCGGTCATTCTCGCAGGCTTCTTTGTCGCCTTCTTGTAAAAATTGGAGGGATTTTTTTGACAGCCAATCAACAGCGAATTGAACAACATATTGAATCTCTAAGTAAGTTTACAGCCACGCCCGGTCAAGGTGTAACGCGCCTTACCTATAGCAAAGAAGATTTACAAGCACGCAATTACATTAAAGAGAAAATGATGGATTACGGCCTCATTGTCAGTGAAGATGGCTTTGGTAACATCTTTGGCAAACTGGAAGGCACATTGCCCGACGCCCCTTCCGTCATTGTCGGTTCCCATTTCGACTCCGTTCCTAACGGGGGCGCATATGATGGGGCTGCTGGTGTTATTGTCGGCTTGGAAGTTGCTGCATTGTTCAAAGAAAACAACCTTAAGCCTGCCTACCCACTTGAAGTCATTGCCCTCGTTGAAGAAGAAGGCTCCCGTTTTGGCGGCGGTCTGATGGGTTCACGTGGCATGATGGGTTTATTGTCAGATGAAGATTTTAACTCATTGGCCGACAAAAATGGCGTATTGGCAGTGAATGCGATGGCCGACATCGGGCTTAATCCTACGAATGAAAAAAAGCGGGACCCGAAAACAATAAAAGCCTTTCTGGAGTTGCACATCGAACAAGGCCCTATTCTTGAAGAGAAGAACATTCCTATTGGTGTCGTTGAAGCAATTGTCGGTCTCACTCAATTAGAAGTGACAGTACATGGTCAGGCGGGACATGCTGGCACTACACCAATGGATCGGCGGTCTGATGCACTTGTCTCTGCAGCTCATATCATCTCAGCCTTACCTCAACTCGCTAAGATCGAAGGAGAAGGCACCGTCATTACAACTGGGCAGTTGAATGTCTTCCCGAACGGGGCGAATGTCATTCCAAACAAAGTAGTTTTCTCCATCGATATTCGTTCGAGCAAAGAAGCGCATGTATTGAATGCTGTCCAAAAGGTAAAAGAGTTGATTGCGCAGCAGGATGGCAACGGAATTCGCACTTCAGTAGAACAGCAACTCTATATCGCACCAAAACAGCTTGATACAAGCATCCGTTCGTTATTAAAAGAAGTCAGTGACGATCTTAAAATCCCTTATTGTCCAATTAATAGCGGTGCCGGCCACGATGCCATGGTTTTTTCAGTCTTCACAGCTTGCGGGATGGTATTCGTCCCAAGCAAGGAAGGGCTAAGTCATTGCCCGGAAGAATGGTCCGATGCGAGTCACCTCGCTGAGGGAACGAATATTATTTTTGAAGCAGTAAAACGATTAACGGAGGGACCTACATCATGATCAGTCAAAAAATAAAAGAAGCTATTACTAACTACAGCGATGAACTAACCGCTCTGCGACGAAAATTGCATAGCGAGCCGGAGCTGTCGTTTGAAGAAGTGAAAACAACTGCATTCGTCTGTGCCTATTTGGACGAACTCGGTATTTCCTACCGTAAAACAGAGCCGACTGGTGTTATCGCAGAAATTAAAGGCGCGCTTCCGGGCGAAACAATCGCATTGCGCGGTGATATGGATGCGCTCAATGTTGAACAACTAAACACACATGTCCCCTACGCTTCCAAAACAGACGGTAAAATGCATGCATGCGGCCATGATGCACATACATCGATGTTATTAATCGCTGCAAAAGCATTGTCCGAAGTGAAAGACGAATTACCAGGTAATGTTCGCCTGCTGTTCCAACCCGCAGAAGAAATTGCGCAAGGAGCCAAAGCAATGGTCGACCAAGGTGCCATGGAAGGCGTCGACAATGTTTTTGGTATCCATATTTGGTCGCAGTTGCCGACACATAAGGTTTCTTGCCCACCAGGACCTACATTCGCGGCGGCGGATATTTTCAAAGTCCATTTCACAGGTAAAGGCGGACACGGTGCCATCCCTCAAGACTGTATCGACGCGGCGCTCGTTGCTTCTTCGTTCGTCATGAATGTCCAAACCGTGGTTTCACGGACAATTGATCCGCAACAAGCCGCCGTTTTGACTGTTGGAAAAATGGAAGTTGGCACGCGTTTTAATGTCATTGCCGAGAATGCATTGATTGAAGGAACGGTTCGCACGTTCAACCAGGACACGCGTGATCATATCGAAAAAAGCATTTCACAATACGCCAACAGCGTCGCCGACATGTACGGAGCGACTGCAGAAGTTGAATATATCCGTGGCACACAGCCGGTTGTCAACGACGAAGCGAGCGCAAACCTCGTCCAGCAGGTTGCAGCAAAAGCATTCGGTCCGGATGTTGTTTTTGATGAAAAACCGACGATGGGCGCTGAAGATTTCTCATTCTTCCTCGACAAAGCACCCGGTAGTTTTGCACTTGTTGGATCCGGCAATCCCGAGAAAGATACGGAATGGTCACATCACCACGGCAACTTCGACATTGACGAAGACGCACTCGCTACTGGCGCGGAACTGTATGCGCAGTATGCCTGGGCTTACTTAAATAAATGATTGGAAAATGGAAAAGCTTAATTGGCTTTTCCATTTTTTTTGCGCATAAAATAGATTCACTTAACCATAGAGTCAATGTGATATGATAAAACCAATTATTCAAACTATATTAAAGGGGTTTTTGCTATGAACTTCATTGCCTGGACAATTGTGGCATGTGAAATCGGTTTCTGGGTCGTCATTGCTCTTGGACTCATCACTCGCTATATTTTCAAACGCGAAAAGCTTGGTTTTTTCCTGCTGGCCCTAACGCCTGTTATCGACTTGATTTTACTTTTGGTCACGGCAACTGATCTTTATAATGGAGCGACTGCGACGCAAGTGCACGCCATAGCGGCCATATACCTCGGTTCATCCATTGCGTTCGGCAAAAGCATGATTCGCTGGGCTGATGAACGCTTTCGTTATTATGTTCAAAAAACAGGTACAAAACCGGAGCGTAAAATCGGCTATGAACATGCCCGTCACTCGATGAAGGGTTCAAAGCAGCATCTGCTTGCGTATATCATTGGCGGTGCTTTCCTGATTGCCATGATTTATTTTATCAGCGACCCAGCGAGAACCGAAATCCTGTCTGCAACATTAAATACATGGGGGCTTGTACTAGGCATTGACTTTGTAATTTCTATTACGTATTTCATCTGGCCACGGAAAGCGGCAACGATATGAACGCATGAAAAAAGCCAACCTGTTGTGAGGTCTGGCTTTTTTTGTATTAACTTTAATCTTCTTCACCCATTAGCAGATTCCTTCTGTTTAAGCTTCAGTGCATGTAACCCGATAAAGACCAGGATAAGGATCATCGAAATTAGGGATCCACCTCCAAGCTTCCACCCCTCACTTAAAGATGTAAAGTTGAGGACAAATTCCGGACCGAAAAGAAGTATCGGAATGATGATGACAATCCATGATTTCAGAAAGACCGCCCCGACAATAAAGACGAGTAGACACACTGCGACGAAAAACTTATTCATACCTATTGTAGCAATGTATAATGGTTCAAAAAGAATCGCACTTATCAATGCAACAGCGATGAATAGAGAATTTACAACGATTACTGCTACGAGCACGGGAACTATATTTTTCTTACCGTTCAGTTCTTTTTTCGCTACATTTCTGAACAGTACCCAGTAGACAATAAGCGAGAGGATAACAACAATCGGTATGCCAATCAACTGAATGATATCCAGCTCAAATCTGTTATTTAGTGCTGAGCCCATTACCGAATAGGCGATAATTAAAATACTTAAAATTGGAATGAACTTCAGCCAAGATGCATAATCATTCGTCATTTCTCTTTCAAGCGATTTCATATACACAGCCGGTGATCCAGCTGTAATGCTATCCACATTCTTTCCGCGACATTCGAGCTCGGATAGATGATCTTCGAGTTCCCCTGCTACCTCTTCAATCTCAGCCTCATTTTTACCGGATGTTATTAAATATAATCGAACATTCTTTACAAACTCATCACTTCTCTTTGATAACTTCATGGTGCTCCCCCTCCTCCTCCATTAATAAATTCACGCCCATTGAAAGCTCATGCCATCGTTCTTTGAAATCATCAATATCAGCTCTACCCGCTTTCGTTAGTGAGTAATATTTACGTTTAGGTCCGTTAGGAGAGGGACGCATAACTGTCGATACAAGCCCATCTTTCTGCATTCTCATAAGTACCGGATAAATACTCCCTTCACTCACCATCGTCAACCCATACTTCTGCAACTCTTCAATCATCTCGTATCCATACGTCTCCCCTTTACTTATAATTGCGAGAAGACAGCCCTCCAATATACCTTTTAACATTTGACTCGATGAAGCCATCTATCTCCTCTCCTTTTCACTAACTTGTATAACACCTTAGCATGCATGTTTTTATATGTCCACTACTTTGTATAACACGTTAGTGTTTTTTTGGTTTTCAAATGAAGAGGGCGCTTGCTTTTAAAATGAACGCACCAAAAAGCCAACCTATTAATGAACCGCACCCCAATTGGTAGACATCATCTAACAATTGGTAGTGCAGTTCATCCCAGGTCGGCTTTTATTTCATTAATCGATATTGCAATAGTTGCAAACAACTTCGGCAACCGATTTCGCGGAAACAATAAGGGCATCTTCATCAATTTCAAACTTCGGATGATGATTCATGAATGCTCTTTCTACCCCTTTCGGCTTACAACCGATATTAAAGAAAACGCCAGGTGTTTTTTCCAAGTAATACGAAAAATCTTCCGATCCCGGGAAGACCGGAAATTCCACTACTTCCTTGATATCCGAATCATTCGAATTCTCAAGAATGGAAACAACCTCCGCAGTTACCACCGGATCATTGTAGAGTGGCGGATAATCAGCCGTATACGTCAGGTCACACTTCACGTCGAACTCCAGTTCAATACCGCTTACGATGCGATGAATTTCTTTAGAAATCAATTCCTGCGTTTCTCCGTTCATATAACGCACGTCGCCTTCTAGTTCAATACTGTCCTTGATGACATTGAATGAACCTTTCCCGTCAAACGAACCGATTGTAACAACGCCCATTTCAAATGGATTCAAACGCCTGCTGACGATGGTCTGGATAGCTGTTACGAAATGGGCACCCGCAACGATAGGATCATTCGCCTGATGCGGAGAAGAACCATGACCCCCACTTCCTTGAATCACTAGCTTGAAATACGTTCTTCCCGCCATTGCATAGCCACTTCGATAACCGATCGTTCCCGTGGGATGGGAAGGAAATAGGTGCGTACCGAAAACCAAATCCAAATCGTCAAGCACACCTGATTCGACGATACTCTTCGCTCCACCCGGCGGTGTTTCTTCCGCATGTTGGTGAATAATTTTAATCGTACCGGCAATGGATGATTTCATTTGAATAAGGCAGTCTGCAAGAATTAACATATAGGCAGTATGCCCGTCGTGACCACACGCGTGCATGACACCCTCATTTTTCGATTTGAACGGCACGTCAGCCTCTTCATGAATGGGCAGTGCGTCAAAATCGGCACGGAGCCCAATTGTCTTACCAAGCTTGTCTCCTTTAATGGTTACGATAATCCCATATCCATTGCCAACATTCGTCTGAACTTCTACATTTTTTCCTTTATAAAAATCAGCGATATATTGTGCAGTTTTTTCTTCTTTGAAAGACAGTTCAGGATTCTCATGTAAATGGCGGCGAATCGCTACCATTTCGTCTTTACGACTATCAAGCAGATCCAATAATTGACGTTTTGTTTGAATTCCTTCTTGTACACTTTGACTCATTTGTGTCATTCCTCCTTGTTTTTCAATAAAACCAATACATGTATTGTCTCATACCAACGTAAGTTGTTCATCCGCATTTATTTTACATTTTTCTTACTATTTAACTTTTCAAGTAGTATGCAACCGACGATCGTCCCCAAAATGCAAAGGAACGTTTGCAATGAAGCCGGCACCGGACCCAAATTAACCAGAAGTCCAAAAGCCAACCCAATGATGCCCCATAGCGGTTTCTTAATGGCAAATTGAGCAATAACTCCACCGAATATCGCCGGCAAGACAAACTGGAAACTGGCGGTTAATGATTCCGGTAACAATGCAATTAGATACGAACCGAAAAGGATGGCGAACACGAGAACGACCGTATTAACGATAGAAGCAGCCGCTATAGCAAGTGTCGCTGTCACTTCCCCTTTTTTCGTGCCAGGTTCCGCACCGACTACACTTTGAGCGATCGACGCGCTCGGCAAGCACATGTTTCCTATGTTGCCTGTCAGAAATGCAAGGTAGGTGCCTGAAACCCCTAAAACCGGATAATAACTAATGGGTTCAACAAACCACACAACCGCAACAATGGATGCATAGGCAAGGAACCCTGACAAAATCGGGGACCATCCCGGATGAAAATCAAGACCGAATGATAGGTATAAAGGCAAAGTGAGCGTTAATACGATAACGCCCCAAATCGTCAAACGTCCCCAAAAATGCGATTTAGCATGAAATGTAGCAAAATCGATTGCCCCACCTCTTCCGTTCGCCTCAATAGCCTCTTGCGACATCACTTCTGTTTTTGCTTCATTCACAATTGCCATGCTCGTTCTCCTGCCTTCCTCGTTACATTAGTAAAAGCCCCACCGATATCCCGACGACAATAACTAATCCGAGAGACCATTCTCTTAACCAGCTCAATTTATACTTATTAGAAGCCCATATGATAATCGGCATGACTAGAAACGCAATGATGAATACCACTGTCTCATTGATTCCTTTCACCATTTGACCTGCCCCGAAATAACCGAAAGCTCCAATCATCGCAGCAGTCGAAACAACACTTAGCAATCGAACATTCTTTCCGTTTTTAGCGATTTTTTCTTGAAACTTGCCCAGTGATTTCGTGAACAATGCTGTAACTAATAGCCAGCCCATACCACCGAGGCACATGACCCAGACAGCGGTTGTAAACGCTTTTTCAGTAAAAGTCGACGAACCCAGTTCCGAACCGGCCGCCTGCGCTCCCAAGCTCGCTCCGACCGTTTCAATCGGTGCAGATCCGACGATTCCAATTCGCATGAGCGTCACCGGATTTCCAAGAAAGGTAATCAAGGAAATTGCTACAATAACTATTGCAAAGGACGGTCCCAACGAACTAATTGCTCCCGTCCGCACTACTGATTTCACCTCTTGGTTTGTCAACCCAACAGCAGGCGCTGTTTTTGAAGCGAGTCTGATGAAGACAATTGCTTGAAAGATAACAATCCCAATAACGAGCGATGCAATCAGCCAAATCGGGAAACTGTTTGCCATTTTCATTACTTGTTCCATCTGTTTTCCTCCTCATTTTTTCTAGTCACTACCCCAGGTTTTCAAAGCAATATAAAAGATACTTTTATAAAGCGCTTTCATTTTTTAGAATCTTTAATCTTTTCTTTTTATGTTCACTACTATACACTGAGAGTAGATTGATAACAATAGAGTTTTACACATAATTTCATTGATATTTATGGATATATCTACACTTTGACGATTTGGAGGGGTCTCCTATGACTAAAAGCAAGATTGATAATCCTATATTACATGGGAAGCTTAGGGACGTTGAACTTACAATTTTGGTCGATAGCATTCGTTCTATTACTTCAAGCTTAGACCTTGATGAAGTTTTGCAAAAGATTATGCGGAATGCGCTTAAGGTGATTCCAGCTACAGGTGCGGGTTATTTAATGCTGTATGACGAAGAATCAGAGCGGTTAATCCCGAAAGCGCTAATCGGATTTAGCGATAATATTTACAATTTCAAAGTGAAAATCGGAGAATCCATTACAGGGAAAGTATTTGAGGATGGAATAGGTCGGATATTTAATTCTAAGGAAGAAATATTCGAGGCAATGAATCATCATGGTGTTTCCCAAAAAAACTTTGATCATATCACATCATCTGCAAGCTTTCCTGAAGCCCTTATTTGCGTTCCTATTTCTATCGAAAATAAAAGGATTGGAATCATGATCACCCACCAATGGCATCGAAAAAAAGTGTTGGATGAACATGACCTTCTTTTATTGCAAGCGTTTGCCGAACAAGCTGCTATCGCTATTCAAAATGCACAGTATTTTTCAGAAGCGACTCAGCAGATTGATACAATTACACAACTGAGTGCACAGCTTGAGGAGCATAACAACCAACTTCAGAAAAGACACGAAGTACATGAGGCGTTAACGACTATTTCATTAGAGAATAATGGCCTGGAGGCAATCATCCATGAATTCAACCTATTGATTGATTCACCCGTCAACTTTTTCAACGTTATCGAAGACAAATTCTATTTGTACAATCCTAATGAAACACCCAATTACGATCCTTTCGAACTTAAAAAAATCTTTTCGAACAGAAGGAAACCAATTCACTTAAAGGAGGATTCCCCTTTTGCAACAACCCATTATTTGCACCCTATTCATAATGGTTCCATCTTTCTTGGTTGTTTCATAATTGACGTTGACGAGAATATATCCGAACCGGATCGGATTGTGCTCGAACAGGGAAGTTCCATTTTAGCTTTAGAGTTAATCAAAAATCAAACTGCCACTGAATACTTTTATAAAAAGACACACGAACAATTCCTGGCACTGCTTAACGCTCAAAACGCTGAACACCTTGACGCGCTCGCACAGAACTTCAACCTAAACGCTACTTCCCATTGGTTCATGACAATTTTTGAAATACCAAATTACTCAGATTTACAGCTACTAGAAATCAAGATCCACCACTTAATTCTAAAATTAAAGAGCGAATTGCCCATGACAGGAACAATGATTTACGGATTACAAAATCGAGTCATCTTCTTTGCTTCCTTAACCAGTCCGGATTATTTTTCTAATTTCCACCAGAAATTCCAAGCTATCAAACAAGAGTGGGACACAAGGGGTAAACCTTCTTTCCGTGCAGGCACCAGTGCAATTTATAATGGCTTGCACGCCACGAAAAAAATGTACGAGGAAGCCAATAAAACACTGGTCTACCTGGCCTCACGTAACCACCTGGATATAATTCGTTATGAAGACATCGGATTGAACAAGCTTTTTTTAAACCAATCGCCTGAGGAAATCCGACAATTTGTCAATGAAGTCTTTCTTCCCCTAACGAACGCTAACGAACACAAAACTGAGTTGGAGGAAACCTTACTTTCCTATTTCGAATCAAACCGGTCTGCTACAAAAACGGCCGAGAAACTACATATTCACATCAACACACTGTACCAACGCATACGAAAAATCGAACATTTACTGCAACTGGACTTAAACAACAATGAGGACTCTTTGAAGATTCACCTAGCCTGTCATTTGCGAACGACTTACTTATGAAAATAACATTAGAATACGAGAATATACCGACCGGATATTTGGCTTCTTGATATTTGGTCGGTCACCCCTCCAGATGAAAACAAAAGAATTTTCAAACACAAAAAAGCCGACCTATTAATGAACTACACCACCTAATATTTGGAGTGTAGTTCATCGAAGGTCGGCTTTTTGTATTATGCGTTCATGCTTTTCATTGCTTCTCCAACTTGCACCGTTCGTCTCGCTTGATGAGCAACTGCCGCTTTGATCGCCGCTTCGCCATCCACCATTTTCCCGTCTTGGTCGACGGTTACGCTTGTTCCATATGGGTTTCCGCCAGCTCCGTAGGCAACTGCATCCGTGTAACCAGGCGCCGCAACAATTGCTCCCCAGTGGTACATCGTCGTGTATAGTGACAGAATTGTCGCCTCCTGGCCACCGTGCGGGTTTTGTGCGGAAGACATTGCGCTTACTGCTTTATTGGCAAGCTTGCCTTGTGCCCACAAACTGCCTGTCGTATCGAAGAAGTTCTTCATTTGACCCGGCATGTTACCGAAACGTGTCGGTACGCTAAAAATAATTGCATCCGCCCAGGCAAGGTCTTCTGGCGTAGCTACTGGAACGTCTTTTGTCGCTTCAACATGCGCTTTCCACCCAGGATTTGAATCGATTACGGCTTGTGGTGCTGTCTCCGGAGCTTTTATCACTTTCACTTCAGATCCTGCTTCTTTTGCTGCTTCTGCTGCCCATTGCGCCAATTGGTAGTTCGTACCACCCATGCTATAGTATACGATTGCCGTTTTCGTCATAGTTACCGTCTCCTCTGTCGTTGTTGTAGTTGGTTTTCCGAATAACCTGTCTAAAAAACCCATTTCAAAAGCCTCATTTCATTTGCATAAAAGCTCTTTTATACCATTCCACCGCTGCATCCACTTCTGTGTGCGTCAGCGAATGGTCGTTCATCTCCCAATGGACTTCCGTCGCTGCACCCGCTCCCGCCAACAGTTCATCCAGTTCTTCTGATTCTTTTGCAGGACAAATCGGATCGTTTTTTCCGGCGGTGATGAATATCGGAATGCCAGTTAAGTCAGGCAAATTAATGCCCCGTCTCGGAACCATCGGGTGGTGAAGAATTGCACCTCTCAAAGAATCGGCATAATGGAACAGCAGGCTTGCCGCGATGTTTGCTCCATTCGAATAACCAACTGCGATGACATTTAACCTATCAAAACCATTTTCCTTTGCAGCTTTGTCAATAAAATCATGCAATTCATTCGTACGGTAGATTAAATCTTGCTCATCAAATACACCTTCTGCTAACCTACGGAAGAAACGGGGCATGCCGTTTTCAAGGACATTCCCTCGAACGCCAAGTACCCCTGCATTCGGGTCGATCGACTCTGCAAGTCCGAGTAAATTCTGTTCCGTACCTCCCGTGCCGTGCAACAAAAGCAGGACTGGTTTAGATGAATCTTCCCCAGGCTTATAGATATGCTTCAAAATCCAACACTCCTTCCACCATGTACACCGCTGATTTTCAAGCATAAAAAAACAGGAAAGCCTATTAAGCTTTCCCGTCCACTTGTTTTCTATTCAGCTGAATTCTTACAGTACCTTACTCAAAAATGCTTGCGTCCTTACTTCTTGAGGGTTTCCGAAAATTTCTTCAGGTATATTTTCTTCTACGATATAACCGCCGTCCATGAAAATGACACGATCTCCTACTTCACGCGCAAAGCCCATCTCATGCGTTACAACAATCATCGTCATACCTTCCAAAGCAAGTTGTTTCATAACTGCGAGTACGTCGCCAACCACTTCAGGATCGAGCGCAGACGTTGGTTCATCGAACAGCATGATTTTGGGATCCATTGCAAGCGCCCTAGCAATTGCCACACGTTGTTTTTGACCACCTGAAAGCTCGCCTGGATACGTCTGCGCCTTATCGGACAGACCAACTTTCGCCAATAACTCTAATGCTTTCTTTTCAATCGATTTCTTATCACCTTTACCCAGTTTCATGGGGGCAAGCATGATATTTTGAAGCGTTGTCATATGAGGGAACAAGTTAAATTGCTGGAATACCATACCGACGTTTTCACGTATTTTATTGATATCTTGCTTCGAATCTGTGATATCTAATCCATCAATGACAACACGACCCGCAGTGATGTCTTCCAGACGATTCAAACAGCGTAAAAATGTACTTTTTCCGGAACCAGAAGGACCGATAACACAGACCACTTCACGTTCCTTTATCTCAACATTGATATCTTTAAGTACTTCAAGGTCACCGAATGATTTCTTTAAGTTTGTTACTTGGATAATAGTCATCTAAGTACAAACCTCCTTTCGAAGAAGCTGGCAAGCAGCGACAACAGATAGATGATGATGAAGTATATGATACCAACTGTCAGCCAGATTTCAAAGTGCATAAACGTAGCACTTGCCTGTACTTTCCCTTTCTGTACAATATCCGCAATTCCTATAATGGACAGAAGTGAAGTATCTTTGAAACTAATAATAGACTGGTTCGTAATTGTCGGCAACATTCTTCTGAAAGCTTGCGGTAACACAACAGAACGCATCGTTTGCGTTTGTGTGAGACCGAGAGACCTTGCTGCTTCCGTCTGCCCTTTGTCGATCGACTGAATGCCCGCGCGAATAATTTCAGAGAAGTAGGCACCGGCATTCAATGCGACAGTCAAAATACCAGCAACCGTTCTGTCCAACGAAATAAATTCAAGTGAATTTAATCCAAAGTAAATAAAGAACAATTGAACAATAAATGGTGTACCACGGATTATGTCCACAAATGCCTTCGAAATCCAGTTTAATGGCTTAATAGGCGTCAGTCGCATTAAAGCTGTTACCAATCCAATCAAAAATCCAATGATAATTGAAAAGAAAAAGATGTAAACGGTAACTTTCAGTCCTTCAATTAAATATGGCAATGCAGCAATTATCGTCTCCATTTAGTCATCTCCTTTAAGAAAAAAAATATAGCGCAAGGAACACGCTATACTTTAAAAGTCTATTTTTTATTCCCCAAGATACTTGTCTAGAATTTTGTCATATTCGCCGCTGTCACGAAGGTCTTGCAGTCCTTCGTTAATTTTCTTAAGAACATCTGCTTGTTCTCCTTTAAGGACAGCAATTCCATATTGGTCCCCATTCAAACGTTCGCCGACAGTTTGTAAGCCAAGACTGTTTTGTGAAATTGCATAAGCAATTACTGGATAGTCTTCAATCAATGCATCTGCATTGCCGTTTTGAACTTCTTGGAACATAGAGGGACTATCATCGAATAGAACGAGTTTGTAGCCATATTCGCTTTCGTTTTCCCCTGCAAATTTAGCACCAGTTGTTCCGTTCTTCGCTGCGATTGTTTTACCTTTCATATCTTCAAGTCCCTTAATATCTGTTGTTTTTTCAGCAACAACGAGTGTAAGACCTGCTTCAAAGTAAGCATCAGAGAAATCTACTACCTCTTTACGCTCGTCAGTAATACTCATTCCAGCGATTGCGATATCAAGTTGGTCTGCTTGCATTGCCGGAATAATTCCGCCAAAATCCATTGCATCGAATTCAATTTCAAATCCTTGATTTTTTGCGATTGCTGTAATAATGTCGATATCGATTCCTGTATATTCTCCGTCCACTTCGAATTCAAATGGTGGATATGTTGTATCTATTCCAACTTTATAAACTTCTTTACTGTCCCCAGAATCCGAGTTGCCCCCTGTGCTTTCCTCTTTATCCGTTCCGCATGCTGCAATAACTAGGATAATAGATAACATCAAAGTGATAATCCCAAACTTCTTCATACTAATTCCCCCTCTTTGACAATTTCATAATCTAATATATCACAATAGTCCTACATCGTTAAGTTTATTTTTGCATTTCGACCTTAGTTTCGGTTCCTGAAAGATTACGTCAATAGTTAACAAATAAACACTGAACTCTTCCTATCTTAACAAGCGGAAAGAGTTCAGTGTTTACTATTCAAAATTAGATATTCGCCAGTATTGCCATGCTGTTACACCCGACATCCAAGCAAGACCTTTACTCTCGGACTGATGAATCGGTTCCCACGTTTCTCCTTCACCGCGAATCATATAGATTTCATGATTGGGTGCCTGATCGTGATAGCCACACAAGTCATACATACCATCCCGCCGCATAACGGCACGTACTTCATAATCGATATCAGGAGCTGTCGTTAAAGGATTGCCTACAGCATGGGTAAGATGGAATCCGGACTCGCCTTTCTTGTGGTCTGTACGCTCCAATGAAATCCCTTCGCTTGACGCTGTTTCCTGTTCTCGAAAGCGCTTCAAAACAGAATAAGCAACCGAAGGACCCACATCCCTCGTGAACGTTAGCGGAGAGTCCTTGAGATTGTACTCGAGGTCGATGTCCACACGGGTACGATAGCTTTCCCCATTTGGGTCAAACCCTCTGTCATCCCCCTTGAAATACCGATTCCGTGATAACAGGTTTGGATTCATCACCCATTCGTCTTCCAGAAAAGTCGTATATCTAAAATGCCACTTATCCGCGTTTGGTAACTGCACTCGATCTTGGACGGGGAGTAGCAGCTTGTTCGCCTCGCCTATTACTTTTACTACTGAAAACCTTTCAACCGCCGCTTCTTCCTTCGACGACTTCGGATTCACTAACCCGAATGTAGAGGAAACAACGGACTGAAAGACATTAAACCGTTCTTCCGATTTCACGAGTGGTCGCTTGGACTCGATGGAATATACATAAACTTCATCCAACGAAAAATCCCGGTCGATGTAGCGATTTCCTTTTACCGTCGCCATGTATGTTCCATTTCGGTAAACGTCATATTCGTCTACATCTTTAATTCTTTCCCAAGACAGCGCAATTTGCGTTTTTGCAACGATGGTTGTCATAATAAGGAATTGGAGTGGATTTTCTAGTTCCTTCTCTTCAGCAAAAGCAGGCGTTTGCAATACAATAACGTCGACAACATTTCCATCTTCGACTCGTTCAATGGAATAATTATATAGTTTGCCATGTTTGAAATCACCGTCGCTAAATTCAGGCACGGTTCCTTCATATAAATGGCATCCGTCTTTATAGACATTATAGGTCCCACCTACATCATTCCATGTGAAATAAATCAAATCTGGCTTATGCAACACGGATTGTATCTCAAATGCTTTCTTTTTCATAAACACGCCTCCGTCCTATTCAGAAGTGTGGTGTATTTTACGCATGGTTAAACATCACATTTCGATGCCAGTTAATGAAAGAAGCACTGCCCCTTTCACTCGACTTGCCGCTTCCGCAGGATTTTCTTCTCCCGAGATCGCAGAAATCACCGCTACACCGGACGCTCCTGCCTTAATAACTGCACCCGCCTTACGTTCTGTAATACCGCCGATACCAACGATAGGTAACCCGGGCAAAAGAGCTGCTACTTCACTTATCATTTCAATCCCAATGGTAGGTTGTGCATCACTTTTCGACTTCGTTTCATAAACGGGACCAAGGCCAATGTAATTTGCACCCGCATCAGATGCGGCTAACGCCTCCTCCACATTATGGGTAGAAACACCGATGAGCATGTCTTCTCCGACCCTCTTGCGTACCGCAATAATATCTCCATCTTCCTGTCCAAGATGGACACCATCCGCATCTATCTCAATTGCCAAATCCAAATCATCATTGACGATGAACGGCACATTATATTGTCCGCACAATTGCTTACACGAGATAGCAAAAGACTTCAGTTTTTCACCCTGTAAAGCACCATGCCCCTTTTCACGTAACTGAAAACATGTGATACCACCTTTTAGCGCCTCTTCCAATACGAACAATGGGTCGAGTCCTGCCAAATTCGTAGTTCCCATGATGAAATAGAGATTTACAGTCCGCTTATCCATTCACTACAACCCCTTCAAGTATCTTTTTTTCACGTCGCCCATACGCCCAGTGATTCGTAGGGCCGTGACCTCCACCAATTCCTAGTCCATCTTCAATAGCCGCGTGAATGAAACATTTCGCAGAAACCACCGCCTTCGCAGCGGGTTCCCCATTTGCGAGAAAAGCTGTCAGTGCGGCAGAGTAGGTGCACCCCGTTCCGTGCGTATCTTTCGTATTTATCCATGGTGTACGGACCGAAAATCGTTCTCCACCCGCTCCCATGAACAAATCTTCCGCAAATAACGCTTCTTTACGATGACCCCCTTTAATAAGGACCGCTCCAGCACCCAAAGCCAGTATACGTTTCGCCGCTTCTTCCATATCTACATTAGTCTTTATCTTCATTCCCGCAATTACTTCCGCTTCCGGGATATTCGGCGTGACAATGGCCGCAAGTGGTACCAGAACGGTTTTTAATGCAATAACCGCTTCATCTTTTAATAATGAAGCACCGCCTTTTGCAATCATCACCGGGTCGATAACCAGCGGAATTCTATTCAAACGAAGAGCATCTGCCACTGTATGAATAATTTCTGAAGAAAATAACATTCCCGTCTTAATGGCTGTGACTTCGAAGTCTTCCATTACCGCCTTTATTTGCGCTTCAATGATGTTCAATTCAATTGGTTGAATCGCCGAAACACCAAAAGTGTTTTGCGCGGTAACTGCTGTCAGTGCTGACGTACCGAAAACACCCAATTCCTGAAACGTCTTCAAGTCTGCTTGAATACCCGCACCGCCACCACTATCCGATCCCGCAATCGTCAATGCCACTTGTACCATTCAATTCGCCATCCTTTTATATATATTAAAAAGCCGCTTTCCGATGACGTTAGGAAGCGGCTGGCCATTTAAATGGTGCTAAAAGGCTTACCCACTTTCCTACGCCGGTATAATCCGGATCAGGTTCCAAGGGTCCGCGCATCCATGCACGTCTCAGCCTTAAAAAAGGCTCCCCCAGTGGTTGTTGAACTATTTAGCTTTGTATTTAGTGTACCATACCTGTTCTAAGAAGACTGACAAGTATATTATTTTAGAGCTTATTTACTCCTTTAATAGACCAGGAGGCGTATAATTAAAATATACTATCGAAAGAAGGCGCATTAGTATGCATAGAGCAGATAGCAGACCGAATAATCCCGATCAATCCATGTGGATCAGTTTTTTGGGGGCACTCGTTATTATCGCACTCGTTATTGTCACTAATCTTGTAATGGGTTAATATATCAAACTACCAAACAGGCCAAGACTTCATCGGCCTGTTTTTTCATTGCTAGACAGGGCATAGTGCTCCGCTTCGCAGTCTTGTCACGTACTTGTCGCGTCTTGCAGGCGACCTCCGCTTTTGTTTCATCTAGTCTCCGGTCGCCAGACGCTCGAGGTCACATGCCAAGCCCGCTATGCGGCATAGTGCGCCGCTCCGCAGTCTTGTCACGTACTTGTCGCGTCTTGCAGGCGACCTCCGCTTTTGTTTCATCTAGTCTCCGGTCGCCAGACGCTCGAGGTCACATGCCAAGCCCGCTATGCGGCATAGTGCGCCGCTCCGCAGTCTTGTCACGTACTTNGCTTTTGTTACTCCAAAGTCGTTCCACGGTTGTGGCTTCATCATTTACGTGCACGACGTAGACATCTGGATTGGTTAGTGCTTGCCACTTTTCAAAACCAAAGTGTTCATCATGGCACCTTAACAACAATGCCATCAAATTCCCGTGCGTTACGAGCACCGTTTTTGAATCCTCACCTAGTTCATCAATTACATCGCATATCCGCGACATGGCCTCTCTTGAAGATTCCCCATTATCATATTTTAGATGAAGGTCCAAAAAGGTATCCTCGAGTTTTATCAACCAATCCCTAAACGCAGTCGAACTCAACACCCTCTCCTTCAGTCTGCTATCCACCTCGACGTACAAACCTTTCTTTTCCATTAGAGGCTTGGCTGTTTCACGTGCACGCTTAAATGGGCTCGTAATAATCCGATCCACTTCAATTTCATCGAAGAAGTCCGCAAGCTGCCCCGCCTGTAATATACCTTCTGCAGTCAAATCCGCCTCCGGTTCCTGCCCTTCGGCTGAGCAATGGCGCACAACATATATCATTTTCCCCATTTCTGATTCCTCCTTACTTACTATTCTATTTTCCCTCGTAGTCTGAAAAGGAAACATTCTAGGTATCACGCAATCACAAAACGACTCATTTAGCCAGCAAAGCAGAAATGTAGACAAATTAGATTAAAGGGCTTATGCTTAAATTACCTTGAATTCAAGATAGCTTTTCTTATATAACTTTCTTGGAACCACTTTCCAATTAATTATTTTGAATTCTAGCTTTAGGTGACTATACAATTCATTTACATCATAGAAGGACTTTCAATTTAAATTAAGTTGGAGATACTATATTTAAATTGAATTTTTCACTTCTCAGAGAATTACATAAGTCCCGTCATGGCGAAGTACGCATCAAATTAATAACGGAATGGTAGCACAGTAAATACAGATTGGTTGATCTTCTTGATGTAACCTAATTGCAGATATTCGTGTTTCATTCACATTTTCCAACAAAGAATAGTAATGGCGGTGTAAGTAATGGGTTTTTTCAATAAACTATTTGGCAAGAATAATGAGGAGGAAATAACAATGACAAACGCAAAACTAAAAATTGGTATTGTTCAAGGTAGTGTACGTGTAGGTCGTAATGGTGATGCTGTAGCAAAATGGATGAACGAATTTGCACAAAAACGCAATGACGCAGAATACGAAATTGTAGATCTTGCAAATTATAACCTTCCACTTCTCGGCTCAGCAAACGCACAACCTGATGCTGAAACTCAAATTAAAGCATGGTCAGAAAAAATGGCTTCTTTCGACGGCTATATTTTCGTAACACCTGAATACAATCACGCAATTGGTGGAGCTCTTAAAAATGCACTTGACTACTTGAACCCAGAATTGAACAACAAAGCAGCTGGATTTGTTGGATATGGTAGCTTAGGTGGTACGCGTGCACACGAAAACCTTCGCCTTATCTTAGGTGAGCTACAAGTTGCTGACGTACGTACGGCAGTTACATTCTCACTAATGTCAGATTTTGAAGACATGAGCGTGTTCAAACCTGCTGACTACCATGCTGGTAACGCAAACACAATGATTGACCAAGTTCTTGCTTGGAGCGGCGCTTTAAAAACTTTACGTTCTTAATATTCAAAAGGTGTGAAAGGATGACTACTCATCCTTTCACACCTTTTTTCATTTTAACTCACTAAATTCATTTCCCCGAAATTATACGAATAGTGCGCTTGAAGTAATAATAGGGTGAATTTCTCCATTTATAGCAAAAGAAACTTTCCCTGTCTCTTCGGAAACTACCAGCACTAAAGCATCGCTTACTTCGGATAAACCAATCGCAGCCCGATGACGTGTACCTAGCTTTTTTTCACCGACAACTATGTTTGATAAAGGCAAAACATTTGCAGCAGAAAAAATTTGATTGTTACGAACCAATACAGCACCATCATGAAGCGGATTACCTGGATAAAAGAGAGATTCCAATAGGGAGTGAGTCAATGTAGCACCGATGGGCGTTCCAGAGCGTATAAAAGAATCCAAGTGATTCTCTCGCTCAATCACAATCAATGCACCATGTCTTTGGTTTGAAAGGCGTTGAATGCTAGTAGATATCGCTAAGTACTTGTCAGTATATGGTGACAAATAACAATTTAGATAAAAAGATGCAGCAACAGCTTCCGCTTTTTCAAACTCCCCTTTAATATCAGCAAGTTTTCCTAATAGACAATAGTCATCACTTTTCAATGTTTTTATTCCATGATTAACTTGAACCAAAACATTCTCTAGCCCCTTTATTAATTGTTCTTTCAGTGGGGTAAAGTCGCAATTCATTTGGTCTATGTTAATACACCTCGTTTCATTTGATAGCGTCATTGTTAAACTCCATTTACTTTTCTATTTAGTAGCATAGTTTACCCCGATTCCAGCATTACATCCCCGTAGGATATACTTTTACTGCATTTCTTCCATTATTCGCATTCAAAATTTCCCGGGAAAATTAATAAAACTTGATATTGAGAGAGTTGTGATCTGAAGTGTGGATTATAGACCGCTTGGCGCTTTGGAGATGCCTCTAGGCATGAGCCTGGATTGGCGCTTCGCATCCTAGTCTCACGGCTTCAGCTACCCCTTTGCAGCGCCTGCACTGCGATGTCCCATTATTGAAAGTGATTTTAAGATATATAGACTGTGATTATAATGTGATTACTATTTGATACAAATTTCATTAAAAAAGGACGCAGTAGAGGCTGCTGGCCCTATCCCCGATAATGAAATGCGCTCTCTACATAGAAGACCGTCTAGCGAAGGCGCGTCTTCGTGGTAGCCGGAGCGATAAGACTGAAGGAGGGATGCAGTTTAATCCCTCCCTGGTCTTCTTTCTGGTTTATCGCGGGAGGCATCCATAAAGCGCTGAAGCGGTTTTAACGGAATTACTAACAATCTCTATGTAGACACAAAAAACAGGCCGCCTACTCTCCATATACGGAGAACAGGCGGCCTATAAAGACTTCTTACTTATTCATTTGAGCAAGAAAATCGGCAAGAGGATCTAGCTCTTCTTCCTCTTCGACAGACGTGCTTTGCGTTTGTTTTAACGATTCCCAGTCAAAGTTGTCCAAATCGTCATCCGCATCATTATTTATGAAGGACTTCTCTTCAATGACCGTTTCTTCTTGGAGATATAAAGCATCATCCACCTCTAATGCGTTACTGTTAAGCGAAGCAAAGAGGGCAGCTGTACGGTTTGGATCGGACAACAGCTGATAAACAATACTTCCAAGCAACGCTTCAGAATGTTCATGTTTGAGCCAATCCCGTTGCGCTTTAGTTAATCCTTTTGGCAGCGGAATGACGATGGTTTCCCTGTGCTTTACAAGAGAATCATTCACACCATCTATCACAAATTCAGCAATTTTGCTGGAAAAGTTTCTTCGTTCAACTTCTTTCAACTTTTGCAATTGCTTTAATGTGTGGTCAGATGTATCGGACGGGATACGAAATGTAATGGGCTGACCCCTTTTTAATCCTGTTTCACTCATGCACTCTCACCCTATTTTGTTTTAACGAACTTTTCTTCGGCTTTCCGTTGTGGTTGTTGTGGTTGTTGTGTTTGTTGTGGTTGAACTTTTTGATTCTTTCTAGAGAAGTCTGAAATTAGCTTGTAATAGGCATTAGCCATCATCCAAACGCTTTCTTTTTCATCTTCAAAGAAATCGATGTTAAAGCCATCCAAACTATTATTCAATGTTTTTAGATAGTCTTTAAGTACAATAGAACCTCCGCCGATAAAATAACAAATCTCTGATTGCGAGTTTCTTGCCCATACATTACGTAAATGACGGTATTGTTTTTTCGCTAAATCCATTAGAATTCGGTCAACAATGTCATGCACACTTGTCCGGCTTCCTTTTACCATAATGTGATTACGGTCATTTTTCTTCGTAATAATTTCCACTACATCCAGTCGGCTATCCAACTCTACGCCATGTCTAGCATAAATTTCTTCCCGAATTGCATCTAGTGACTCTGATACACCAAGGTTGAAGCCCTGCGCTTTATCATCATCTACTTTACGGTTTTTAATGACTGCCACATCCGTTGAGAGGCCGCCGATATCTTGAATTAGGAGTTGCTTATCAATTAGCTCTTTATTAATGACATTTAAATCATTATCCATTACAAGGTTGATAAATGCCGCAAAACCTTCCGGATAGACTTTCACTTCATCAAACTTAATATTAACCTTCAGGCCTTGGTATTTAGGTGTAACTAAAAACTCCACCTGGTGAACAGAGCCAAGCAGTTGAGAACGATAGCCAACATCTTTCCCTTCTTTTACTTCCCTAAGCGGAAGACCTGTACCCAGTGTATACGTAGCTTCAATAACATTGTTATTACGTTTGAAAATGGCTTTATTTTCGTCACGCGCTGCATCTAATGCAAGTGCCGCGAACATCATGACCAATGTTTGATCTTCTTCGGATTTGTTACTCCCCGGGTCTAGCTCTGTAGAGTTACCACTTTTCGTCGCTAAATTCCCAACCCGATAAATTGCATTGTTATCATGTAATGTCGGCGAGTGCAAACGAATATGAATGCCATCAGCAGGCTCTTGGTTGTCGAGTTCTTCAATTCCGATGATTGGACGATCTGCAATATCCTGTGCAATTACATTAGGAATATTGAGTTCTAGTTCTACTTTACCGAAAATTGCTTTCAATGAATCATTTCCTACGTCTATTGCCGCAATGCGAGATTCTGTCAATTAAATCATCCTTTCTATAAAACATATCTTACTACTAAAATAGTATCTGACTTTCAGAGACAGGTCAATCCTACGTTACCATTTAACATACAATTGTAATATTGTAAACATTTACGTAAACCTGTATACGTTTCAGTACACTTGTATTCATTTACGTAAACATCTGTACCTAAAGTATGTGTACATCTTTGTATACGTGTTTACAATATTGTTTACTTATGTATACGAAATTGTATACAATATAACTATTAATGTATACAACATAACTATCAATACATACAATGCTTATAGCTTTTTCAGAGTAAGCTAGTTCCCTCCCCCTCCCTGCCACTCGGTTCGAAAATCAATCACTCCTCGGCGTGATTATGTCTAAAACTCCAGTTAAATTGCATATATTATTCACATTAATCCCACAAATGATAGTCATGAATGAGTTCTACTGAATGAAGTTAAACTGCTATAGTACGCACCTATGGGAATTCCGCATCGATTCCTTATCAATATTAGGGTTAATCAGTCTCGTTATTAGAAAAAACGACCTCCCAGGACTCCTTCTAGTATGCCTCTCCACTAAAAGTAATATAAATCTCTACGAACTCTCTAAATCGATGTATAAGTGCCTTTAACATCCTCTGTCGACCCGCATTATCAATACACCTAAGTAAAAATGCAAAAAGGCACAAAAAAACAATCGTGATTGTTCAAACATTCACGATTGTTTTTACACAAGTACCTGTCATTTATCGATATCCGATTCAATCCGTTTCATGAACTCCTCCGCCGCGCTATAACCTTGCTGTTTTAAATACCAGTTATTCGCTGCCGCTTCAATCAGACCCGAAATATCTCGACCTGGCTGAAGTTGGATTTGAATGTGAGGGATTTGAACGTCCATGTATTCTACGAACTTCTCTTCCAATTCCAATTCGTTATTCAAGTCATTCCCCTTCCATTTGATCAATTCAATATCTAGTGAAATTCGTGTCTCTTCTTGAAAAGCCGCTCTTCCATATAAGCGCACAACATTTAACAAGCCAATACTGCGCAAGGCGAGAAATTCCTTGTTATTGTCATCATGTGTACCAAGCAATGTCTGTGGACTAAGTTTTTTCAGCACGACAATATCATCCGCTACCAACCGATGTCCCCTACCTATCAGCGTATGCGCTGTTTCACTCTTCCCTACACCCGAATTGCCACGTAGCAGAACACCTATCCCTGATACATTGACACAAACGCCATGAATCGCTATCTCCGGAGCCATTGCTTTCACAACATATCCATCCATCTTCGCGCTTAGCTCCCCCGTGGAATCACGTGTGCGCAACACAGGGATCTTTTCTTCCGTACAGTACTGAATCAGACCTAATGGCTCTTCCTGCTTTGACGTTATAATAATGCAAGGAGGCGCGTATTGAACAATATTCCCAATCCGCAGCTTACACTCCTCAATGGTTAGCGTATGCAGATAATTTATCTCATTTTTCCCTAAAATTTGTACATAACCAGTTGCGATGAAATCAAATTTATCCATAAATTCTAATCCTGGCCGACGTACTTTAGACTTTTTAATAATACGATGCAATTGGTCCTGTCCGCTCAACACTTCTAATGAAAATGTATTGACTATCTCTTCAATCGTTATTATTCTCATGAACAGCCTCCATTTTACAGTCTTTTTACTACACTACCATTTGGCGCTTCTCCTTAAATTGACTTTATGTCTTCTTACCGCCATCCACTGGTCCGTTCTACTTTCGGTATGAACGAACTGGATAACGCCTTCAACCTCGCTTCCAGCAGTTTGAGACGACCCTCGACAGTTCTGGTGTAGATGAAGTCAGACTTTCCAACCCGTCGTTCCCATTCTTCCAAGAAATAGCTAACATATTCTTTCTTTTGTCCGATTATTTGTGGGATAGCATGATAATCAGACCTCTTCCAAAGCTTTCCTACCTTACGTATTAGAATGTATCGTGGATTCTCAATGGGTTCAAGAAACTCCTTCAATGCAGTCATGAAGATCGTCTTCTCATGTGTCGTCCCTTCTTCAAGCCAGCATGTGTATGTTCCTGCACCGTCTTGCGTCACTCTAATCATATTCTTATGGAGAGGTGTTTTAACAGCACCTGCATGAAGCATGGATGAATAGACAGTTTCCGCAATCTCTTTCATGCTCGCTTCAACGGAAGGGTGCTTGCTATACAACTTCACCGTTTTATAGAAAGAAGGTGCTGCGAAAAGGAGGCCGAGTACTGTCGCAATCGCCATTCCTTCACCCAACGAAAAGGCACCAAGATTTCGGAAAAGATTGCTGAAATCAACTACTGTTTCTAAAGCGATAAAGCCCGTGATCCAACAAAGACCTCTCAACGTGTTATCCAGATAATATGGACGCGGTAAGGATTGTTTATCTGCCACGATTTCCTCGGTCATTTCACGGCCTCCATCGATGGCTCTTTGCCAACGGACGAAAAAAGTGTCTCGTTTGCCCGCGCGTTGAGTCATTTCACGATTTAATATGTTAACGCTTTCCACTGTACCTGGAGGAGCCCCAATCTCCAGTCGAGCAATGCCCGTTTCGATAATATCTCGCTTTGCTCCTATGCCAATTAAGGATCGAAATCTCCGCGTTAGATTATCATAATCTGCTCCTCCACCTGCATCACTCCTATCTACACAGACCAGATGCCAGATGGAAGACGTTTTAGCGGGATCATTTCGATCTGTTCGAATTGCACGTCCGCGCATTTGATTGGACAGCATGAAAGAACCTACATTAGAAGCTAAAATAAGTGAATTTATGCAAGGCGCGTCCCATCCTTCTCCAAGGAGAGCGGCCGTCCCGGTTAGCACATCCACGCCGCCCCTTTTGAGAACTTCAGTCATTATCGCGACCATCTGTTGTCGATCAGCCGAGCCCACCTCGATTCGGATAAAGGACGCATCAACTTCAAGTGGTAATGCAACGACAGTCACTCCACGGTTATTTGCCTCCTCCTCAAATATGGACCTTGCACTCACCGGCAATACGACAATCGAGCCAGTCAGGATACCCGGCTTAATGAGTGGACCGAGATTTCTACGCAGCACTTCAAAAATCGGTACGACACCAAGGCGAGCAAATGGAAGCTCATCCCCTTTTTTTAATGGCATATCCGCAATTCGAATGTAATCTGTCAAAATAACCATGCGGAGCTGTATGCCTAGAAGCGCTTTCTCTGCCTTCACAATTTCTTCTATACTCTTCAATTTTGATGCACTATGTATTAACCCTCTCTTTATGGACGCGTTTGAAAGGAGTACGACTTTCCGACGCTCCACCGCTCCGATACGCGTTAGACGTTTTCGTATGTCTTTTAAAATGACGTTTTTATCATCCATATGAAATAGCAAGCCCGTGAGCAACTCTTCAAGCCAAGGAAGCGACAACTCCGGCATTTGCTCATCTTTCATCCCGATGATAGGGAGGGCATGGGCATACGCTTGTGAATTGTTATTTTTTAAGAACAAAAGCATACTGGAGAAAACGCCTGGACTGGACAAAATCTGCTCAACATGTGCTTCAGGTTCTGCTATCCATGGATGTTTTTCGAGATACACCACAAATTCTTTATCCCCAATCAATTGCTCGATGAAACGATCCACATCGTCACGAAACGCTAGAATTCGCATCATTTCATCCACTTCAGGAATTGAATAGTGAATGAAATCCTGGTGTGGACAAAGTTCTGACGCTTTCACAAGCTCAGGTACCGATATTTCCAAATCAATCGGTCCGCACAATGCGACATAACGCTGCCACTCTGAAGCTCCCACATCGTAAGGTGGTGTGGCAGTTAGCGCGACGACAACAGGTTCACCAAGCCTCTTCTTCACGTCCATCATCGTCCTCCACCAAGATGTGCGAAGATGGTGGGCTTCATCCAATATAAGTGTGCCAAAGCCAATCTGATCCAGTTTACGGATTAGCTCCTCACCACTTCCGATTATATGGTCTTCTAGCAGTTCATCGTCAGTCTGTTCTTCACCATTATCTATTATTTCTTCGCGTCCAGAGATTAGGCTATGTAGCGATTGATAGGTCGTCACCGTTACAAATGCAGGTTCCTTTAAATTAGTAGACATCCAATCAGGAGGTTCGTCTCCAAGGAAAAGCTCTGTGAATCGCTCCATCCACTGCGCCCGAATGGCCAAGGTCGGCGCAACAATCAAGGTCGGGCGATCCAGCCGAAGCATAACCTCAAGACCGAGGACCGTTTTTCCAGATCCCGGCGGTGCCACAAGATGCAGATGCCTATTCACTAGATGACTTTCCAGTTCGTTCAATATGCGTCTCTGATAGGAACGCCACTCATAGCAGAATTGAATGCCTTCCGGAAACCGTTTCATGCTTCACTCCCCCTTTCGATTTGGCTGGTTCTTCATAACTTGTTCATTTTACTGTTACACAAATTATACCAAATGAACACCATCTTTTCTTACTTGTTAGCGAAAAGCTTTACCGAAAGAAGCCTATATAGTAGTCTAGAAATTTCGAATCTTTTTTTTGCGGCATTCAAAACAGCGTCCCTTTTGGCAGCCGTTGTTTTGAATGACTGATTTCATATAACAAAAAGGGATATCCCATGATCGGATATCCCCCGTTAATTCATTTGTGATTCGGATGTATTTCGACTGAATTCATACCTTAACGTAACAAGGCAATCTCTTTGAATTCAATTAGTATTTATAAGATTGCCCACCGTCGATAGGAATTACAGTTGCGTTAATAAATGTGGCTTGGTCCGAAAGTAAGAAGGCAACTAAATAACCTACTTCTACAGGTTTTCCGAAACGTTTCATTGGGTTTACACTGACAAACTCTTTACCTGCTTCTTCCCAATTGTCGCCGCCTAGTTGTTTCAATGACGCTTCAACCATTGGCGTCATAATCGCACCAGGTGCAATCGCATTTACGCTAATGCCGAACTGTCCGTATTCAATACCAGAGTTTCTTGTTAATCCTACAACGCCATGCTTACTTGCTGAGTATCCCGATTGATTACCAACACCACGGATCCCACCAACAGAAGCTGTGTTTACAATGGACCCAGATCCTTGTTTTTTCATAACGGCTAGTACATATTTCATTCCGAAAAATACACCATTTAAGTTAACACTAATGACTTTCTGAAACTCATCACTACCGTAATCCTCTGTTAGGTTTTGTTTCCCTTCAATCCCTGCATTATTGAAGAAACCATCAATACGACCGAACTTTTTAACTGTTTCATCTACATAATTCTTAACGGAATCTTCATCCGCGACGTTTGCAGTGATTAAAAGTACCTCTGCTTTTGAAGATACTTCTAGCGCTAGTTTTTTTGTTTCTTCTAATCCATCGCTATTTAAGTCAACTAATGAAACATTAGCTCCCTCTTTTATCACTTGTAAGGCAGTTACACGACCTAAACCTGAACCTGCACCTGTAATTAGAATTACTTTACCATCGAATCGATTACTCATTATGAATTCCCCTCTCAAATTTGGCTCGTTAATCGTTCAATTTCTTTATCAGACTTCCCATACCTGTGATAAACGTACTCTCATCAGAAGCAAGGAATAACACCAAGTTACTAACACTTTCTTTGTCCCGTTATCTAGTATCTATTCCCTAGCACATATCCATTTAAACAAATGTATGGGCAGAATCAGAAATCCTGTCAATATCACTTATGCACATTGTGGATGGTTGAAATTGCATTTCATTATTGTGGATAAAACGATTGAATACACTTATCAACAGGCGCAATACATGGAAAGAACCAAGAATCCTGCTAATACCACTTCGAGGCTTTGTGGATAGTCTGTGTAGGAGGAAAGCGCATTTCGTTGTCGGGGATTAAATCTGCAACCTGTAGTGCGTCTATCTTGAATAAAATTAGTAGCAAATAGTGATTACATTATAATCTCATTCTATACATCTCCAAAACTACAACTCTGTCGGTAATGAGCTTCCGAGCGCAGGCGCGGCATAGGAGTAGCAAAGTATATACTCCGATTCACAACCTCTTCCCCGTTTACCATCGTCCCTTTGCGGTCATACTTGGGGAAACACGGACTTGTACAGATGGAGGTAGAGATTATGAAAAATACACAGAACAATCAAGAGTATTTGACGAACAGAGAAACGTTTGCACGACGAAATCTCTGGTCGGGTATCTTGTTTGGATTAGGATTTGTTGCTTTTCTTGACGAAACCTTGTTCCACCAACTGCTCCATTGGCATAAATTTTACGACAAATCGACTGTCGCGGTCGGTCTTGTTTCAGATGGGCTATTTCATGCATTTAGCTGGTTCGCGACCGTTGGGGGGCTATTCCTAGTTGCCGATTTAAGAAGGCGTCATGCACTGTGGCATAAGATGTGGTGGGGAGGAAAACTTCTTGGTGCGGGGGCTTTCCAACTATATGATGGAACAATCCAGCATAAGATCATGCGCATCCACCAAATTCGATACAATGTAACTATTTTACCGTATGACCTTGTATGGAATATTTCCGCAGCTATGATGATTATCATTGGCATCGTCCTAATCATCCAAGCTAAACGCGATCAGCGTAAAGCAATAGGAGTGATTTTCCATGCATCATGAACCGAGCAATCATGCTTTCTTCCTCTTTACCGATTTGTTTTTTGGAATTCCGGCATTGCTAGCGATTGGATTTTACATAGGGGCTGTTTTGGCAACCAACCGACGGATACGCCATCGTAAATGGCCTTGGTTACGCACGATTTCTTTTGTGACAGGTGTACTATTCGCTGCAGCCGCAGTGGTCGGTCCACTCTCTCGTCAATCCCACTCCGATTTCACGACACATATGGTGGGTCACTTACTTCTCGGCATGCTCGCTCCGTTGCTCATCGCACTCGCTGCACCCATGACATTGCTGCTGCGCACACTCAATGTCCATTTCGCGAGAAAACTGAACCGGCTGTTACAACGTCATCCGATCCGTTTCTTCACCTCCCCCATCACCGCCTCCATCTTGAATATTGGTGGGTTATGGCTCCTTTATACAACCAATTTATACACTGTTATGCATGCAAACCTTTTTCTCCACGTCGTTGTGCACATTCACGTATTCATTGCCGGATACTTATTCACAGTTTCTTTATTGTACATAGATCCGGTTTCTCACCGTTCAAGTTTCCGATATAGAACAGTCGTCTTTGTCCTAGCCCTCGCCGGTCATGGCATCCTGTCCAAATTCATCTACGCATACCCACCGGAAGGCGTTCCAGGAGAACAAGCTAGGAATGGAGCCCTACTGATGTATTACGGTGGTGACGCGGTCGATCTGCTACTCATTTTTATCCTATTCAGGCACTGGTATAAATCTGCTCGTCCACGAAAAGGCGCAGAAATCTTTGTCAGCCATAAACATCAACAGGTTAAAGTATGAACCTCCCACGACTGAAGTCACGGGCGTTCTTGGCTTAATCATAAATTCAGAGCTTGCCTAATAAACTTAACTATTGGGTAAAAGAGAGGATGAAGCTTTGAAACGGGGGATGATTTTTGCAGGCACTATCGTCGTTGGCATAATGCTCGGTATTTTGGTAACTGTACTCCTCAACTAAGTTAGATTCATTGTGTGTAGCGGAAAGACTAGGCTCAATGCTTAGTCTTTTTTCATAGTGGTTTAGTGGCTCTGACTTGAGCCCTGATAGAATTATCGAGTTAACCAGGTTACACCTGTTTCTTTTCCAATATCTCAACAAACTTTGTTGAGGCTGATGATAGTGGCACACTTTTCAAATAGCATACACCGATACTTCTCTTAGGTATTTTTTCAATGAGTTGTACTTCATGTACCAAACCTTTCGCTAAATACTCTTCGGAAAACTCTTTGGTCACACAAGCGATCCCTAGATTTATTTTAGCAAACTCCAATAACAAATCATGAGAGCCTAACTCAATTTCCGGGGACACCTTTATCCCTTTCGATATCATATAATCCTCAACGTACTTCCGAGAATTTGATTTTCGTTCAAGTAATATTAATGGCAGTTTTGCCACTTCTTCCAGGCTTACGGGATTGGATAATATTTTCTGGAATCTCTCCCCGTAAACAAACGTATCTTGAATTTCAAACCAGGGTCTTAGTTCTAGCGAAGGGTCTATAATGGGTAGGTTACAAATCGCAATATCTACCCCGCCTGATTTCAAGATTGAACAAAGTTCAAATGTTGTGCCATTTACAATTTTTAACTTGATATTTGAATACCTTTTATGGAAATACTCTAAATAAGGCAGTAAAAAATACCTTGAAATCGTATCACCAACACCAATCTTTAATTCCCCCGTCGTTAGGTTTTTAAATTCCAACATTTTTTCTTCGCCAGTTTCAATTAAATGAATCGCCGAATTTACATATTCAAAAAGAAGGCTACCCTCATCTGTTAAAGAGACCCCTTTAGGCGATCTATTGAAAAGGCGCGTGTCCAATTCTCTCTCCAATTGCATGATCGCTTGACTGACAGCGGGCTGCGTCATATATAGACCTTTTGCTGCTTTAGAAAAACTTTCACTTTTGCCGACCATACAAAATACTTTATATAAATCCAACTTACTAACCATATAAGCACCTCTTATACCTATCATTACATATATTCATTTTACTTATACCACTAAAACGTTGTATAGTACAAGTAGATAAGAATTTCAAATTACATTAAAGCGACACGAGGAGCGATACTATTGGGAAGAGTAGTTGGAACAGTTGTAAGAGGTCTTCGTTGCCCGATTGTTAATCGAGGGGACAATATAGAAGAAATCGTTGTAGATAGCGTGCTAAAAGCTTCAGAAGTTGAAGGCTTTACCATAAATGATAAGGACATCGTCACTATAACAGAATCTATCGTTGCACGTGCTCAAGGGAATTACGCGACAATCGATCACATCGCTAAAGATATTAGCTCAAAATTTGGTGATGATACAATTGGCGTAGTGTTTCCTATCTTAAGCCGAAATCGTTTTGCAGTCTGTCTTAGCGGTATTGCAAAAGGCGCTAAAAAAATTGTTTTAATGCTCAGCTATCCATCTGATGAAGTTGGTAATCACTTAGTAGACATAGACTTATTAGATGAAAAAGGAGTTAATCCTTGGACAGACGTCTTAACAGAAAAACAATTCCGCGATCATTTCGGATATATTAACCATGCCTTTACGGGTGTTGATTATATTGATTACTATAAATCGTTAATTGCCGAATACGGCGTGGAATGTGAAGTTATTTTCTCAAATAACCCTAAAACCATTCTAGATTACACAAAAAGTGTTCTTACGTGTGATATTCACACGAGATTCAGAACGAAAAAAATACTACAAGCCAATGGTGTGGAAAAAATTTATAGCCTGGATAACATATTATCCGAGTCCATTGACGGCAGTGGATATAATGAAAAATATGGCCTGTTAGGGTCCAATAAATCTACTGAAGACGGCGTAAAACTATTCCCACGTAATTGCCAGCCTGTCGTTGATAACATACAGAAAACACTCAAAGAAAAGACTGGGAAAAATGTAGAAGTCATGGTTTACGGTGATGGCGCATTCAAAGACCCAATCGGTATGATATGGGAACTTGCAGATCCAGTTGTTTCGCCCGCTTACACAGCTGGCCTAAAGGGCACGCCAAATGAAATAAAATTAAAATACCTTGCAGATAATAACTTTGCCCATTTAAGAGGCGATGACCTTAAACAAGCAATCTCCGACTTCATCGACAACAAAGATGAGGATCTTGTGGGATCAATGGAATCACAAGGCACAACGCCTAGAAGACTGACCGACCTTATCGGCTCTCTATCTGATTTAACATCAGGCAGCGGCGATAAAGGGACACCGATTGTCTTCATCCAAGGATATTTCGATAATTTCACAAAATAACCTTATCTCAAAAACAAGCAATGCCATTTTTCTTTGGCATTGCTTGTTTTTTATTTCCTTGCGGGGCATTGAGCAATGCAATGAAAATTACATTCCTCCAACGCTTTTCTATCAAGTACCGCAATAGGTTTGATAAGGTGCCGTCGTATCCGGCAATGTAGAGAATTCAGCTTGTTCATCGGAGTACTCGTAAGGGTTTGAAAGCACATCCAAAAGCTTTTCCATCACGCTATAGTCTTTTTGTTCCACTGCGGCCTCCAGTGCTGCTTCGACTCGGTGGTTCCGTGGAATTAATGCAGGATTACTGTTCTTCATCAGCTGTTTCGAATCGACTTTCGATTGTTGCTGTCTGCTTATCCTCGCCTGCCAGCGCTCAAACCATTGAGCAAAGTCCGGGGTTCCAAACAGGACTGTATCTTCCGGCTTATCTAAAGTAAATGCGCGGAAAGTATTCGTATAATCCGCCTGATGCTTTTCCATCATACTGAGTAAGTCATTAACCAGTTCTTCGTCCTGCGTTTCTTCGTCAAACAGCCCCAGTTTCGCTCTCATACCTGCGATCCAATGGGCGTGGTACAACTCAGTAAAACTTGAAATCTCATTTTGGGCGAGTTCAACAGCCCTCTCCTGGTTGTCATGCAATAGTGGCAAGAGGGTTTCAGCAAATCGTGCAAGATTCCATCCAGCAATCAATGGTTGATTACTGTAAGCATAGCGACCTTGCCTATCAATGGAACTGAACACCGTAGCGGGGTCATAGATATCCATGAAAGCGCAAGGCCCATAATCGATGGTTTCTCCGCTAATGGTCATATTATCCGTGTTCATTACCCCATGTATAAAGCCGACCAGTTGCCATTTAGCAATGAGCTCTGCTTGGCGCTTGATGACTGCCTGAAGCAGTGAAAGATATTGGTCCACATTAATTTCAATATCTGCATAATGACGCTTTAGTGTATAGTCAGCCAGAATCCGTAGTTCTTCAACTGTTCCCCATTTTGCAACGTACTGGAAAGTACCGACACGCAGGTGACTGGCAGCCACTCGTGTCAGAATCCCACCAGGCAACTCGGTTTCGCGCATGATTGATTCAGCAGACGTCACCACCGCCAGACTACGGGTCGTAGGAATACCCAGCGCATACATGGCTTCGCTGATGATGTATTCGCGCAACATGGGTCCAACGCCTGCCCGACCATCGCCTCCACGGGAGTAAGGCGTCCTACCAGAGCCTTTAAGCTGAATATCAACCCTTTCACCTTGAGGCAGAATCTGCTCGCCCAGCAATATAGCTCGACCGTCCCCCAGCATGTTAAAATGTCCAAATTGATGCCCCGCGTACGCTTGAGCAAGAGGAGATGCACCATCGGGAATCTCATTTCCAGCAAGCACCGCTACACCCTCTTCGCTTTGCAACGCCTGAACGTTTAAACCCATTGCTTGTGCTAATGAATCATTAAGTTTAATCATCTTCGGTGCGCGTACTGGAGTTGGATTGATGCTAGTGAACAATGCTTTCGGCAAACGCGCATAACTGTTGTCTAAGTTCCATCCTGTTTCTTTACTCATGTAAAATTGCTCCTTTTTTAAGTCTATCTTTATATCAGTATCCATCAAATTGAGGAAATTTCATAATACTGTGTCCTATTACCTTGTTTCTTAACATATATAATACCTTTCCCTTTGCAGCGAAAACTACTCATGAAAAATAACTTCTACGATGGCCAAAACTTTTTTTGATAAAATACACGAATTAGGAAAAGATACGATTGAATGAAGAAAAAAGTAAAGGGGCGGCTGAAGCATGTCGATGGAATGGTTTAACAGAGTAACTAGTGAGCTTCATGATCACTTAAATTCAATTTGCGAAAAATATGATCAAGTCGGTCATATGATGATTGACCAAAGTGCCAAACATCCACGTATCGAATTTTTTGTCGAAACGGAGGATGACGAAAAAGAATACTTCTGTACCCTTCACTTTGATCCGCATAATGCAGAGTTTTACGTGGAAACTTATGACTTTGAATTCGAACAACCTACCAGAATCATTCTTACTGATATTGAGGATATAATTGACGCGGTTCATGATATTTTCCATGATTTCATGACCGACGATGATTTAGATGATCTTGATGAGGAGTTTGTTTTAGACGCTGTAGATGGCGGAGAATACTACGTTGGTGAAATTACTGATACAGAGTTTGAGGAACTGAGCGTCGAATGGGAAACACCTGAAGTCACTGCTTTCCAAATTGAAGATGAAATAGAAGTAACGCATCAATTTGGAGTAGTCAATGCTACTGGAGATGGCGTTCTCCGAAGGGTCAAGCGCTTCTGGTCAGAAGGAAACGAACTTCACAAAGAAGAAAGTAGCTTCGTCTTTACAAAAGAAGAAGCGAGTACACTCATTGCTTTGGTTGCGAGTAATATGGATAAGATGGCTTCGTATGACAATCTGTAAAGCCTAAAGAAAATACACAACCACATAAACAGGCATTAGGAAATCTTTCCTAATGCCTGTTTTATCGTTTGTTCAAGAAACTAATTGATTGTTCGACCCAAAAACTGATCTACTCTCTCTTTGTAGTTGTCTTCGGCAAGTGCAAAGGATTCACCGTGGTTCGCTTCCGGGACAAGGAAGAGTTCTGCATCACTTGACGTACTCTGATACAAATCCTCTGTCATTTCTGTAGGAACGAACGTATCACCTTTCCCGTGGATATACAGGATTGGGACATCCGTTTTCTCCACTTCTTTCAACGCACTTGCCTCCCTGAATGAATAACCAGCCCTGATTTTTGTTAAAGCACTGGTGCTGTCTAACAATGGGAGAGCCGGCAGGTGAAACATTCGGTTCATTTGGTACGCGAATAATTGATAGACAGATGCATATGGACTGTCCGCTATAATGGCCTTGACTTGTCGGGGAAGTCCTTCTTCTCCACTAGCCATCAAGACCGTTGCTGCGCCCATCGATAGACCATGGTAGGCCACTTCAGTGCCAGATCCAAGCTTTTCCACCAATGTTTCTGTCCAATCAATTAAATCGAGCCGATCCGGCCAGCCGAATCCGTAGTAATCACCCTCGCTTCTTCCATGCCCTCGTGCATCAGGCATAAAAAGATTGTAGCCCAAATCTTTATGATAATACTGCCCAAATAGCCCCATTTGCTTCGCGTTACCTAAATAGCCATGTGTTAAAATAACCAATTTATCTGTTGGCTGGGATGCGGGCAAATAGTAGCCTGACAGTTCTAGTCCGTCGCGTGATGGTAACGTAAGGCGTTCAAATTTTTGAGCAGACGTCCAGTCTATCCAATCGCCATTCAAAAAAAGGTCCATTGTCTGATCCGACACTTCTAAATCTGAATTCTTCTGCAAGAACTCTTTCGGTCCTCGCTTGACTGCTAACTCATAGAAAAAAAAGCTACCAATGAGTTGGAACAGCAAGAAGACAGTCGCAATAAGAAAAAGTAGTTTCTTCCAATTAATTCGAATTTTACTCAGTCTCCTTTTCTTTTCTGTCCCCGCGCATGCATGAGGCCTATGACTATTATAGTAGAAAAACAGATAGAAATGGACGAAATTACTAAGGTTACACAAATTCCCAAATCGTTTTGAACTACTGTATTTATAGTTAAACGGGATCCAAATCTAATTCAAAAATCATGTTTTTCAATCTACCTACGAAACTGACCCCTACGTTTCACACTAAATTGATACTTTTCAATAGTCCAGATATTTGCTAAAGTTATGAATACAAAAATGATTTCACTAAGAAAGGGATGCTTTATGACTATGAGAACACCACTAACGACTACAACAAGTTATTCAAAATCTCGCACTTTTGATATGGTAATAACAGCAATGTTAATTGCACTTGTATTCGTTGCAACCCTTACTTTAAATATCAGACTACCTATCGCGGCAAATGGCGGGTTGGTTCATCTTGGAACAGCCATGCTCTTTATTGTAGCAATTCTTTTTGGCCCTAAAAAGGCGGCACTCGCTGGCGCTATCGGTATGGGGTTATTTGACTTAGTGTCTGGTTGGACATTGTGGGCACCATTTACCATTGTAGCTCGTGGGTTGCAAGGTTATATTGTCGGGACAATTGCTTGGTCGTTGAGCCGCAGAGGAAAAAGTATTCCTTTCAATCTACTAGCCACAATCGCTTCAATTCCATTTATGTTGGGCGTTTATTATGTTTGTGAACGGATTCTTTTCGGCAACTGGATGATACCACTTGCTTCCATTCCCGGAAACCTGGTTCAAAATATTGTAGGGATTATTGTAGCCATTCCAGTATGTGTTTTACTGAAAAAAGTTTCTGTTTTTAAATAGGTATATACCATTCATTTGCAAGACTAAGAGTGCACCCATTTTCATCCTTCAGACATAAAATGCTACTCCTTGGACACAATAGAAAGGATGAAATCTTTCTACAAAAGGAGGTTCATGTTATGTCAGAGGAAAACAAAAACAAGAATAAGGATAAAGGGAAACAGCGAAATGCCCAAAAGTACGATACCAAGCCGAAAAACGATGTAGAGTTTGCAAGCGAGAGCGAATTTCTAAATTTAGATGGTAAGAAAAACAAAAGAAAACGATAACAACAGTGCCTGTTCACCATATGTGTGACAGGCACTGTTTATTTATTTAGTACGAAAGTTATCATACTGAATAACACAAAAGACGCATTCCCGTTGTGTATAAAGGGAAATGCGTCTTTTTAAACTGAGTTACCTATTTTAACTATAAACGGGCTCGTTTTCACTTAGACCAAGCGACTCCGCTGTTGAAGCATGAATTTCGCGCAGAAGCTCTGGATTTTCCATTAGGGACGTGCCATAAGAAGGAATCATTTCCTTGATCTTCGGTTGCCATTCTTCAATATGTTCAGGGAAACATTTCTCTAGGATGTCAAGCATGACCTGAACGGCGGTTGACGCACCCGGGGAAGCGCCGAGCAATGCAGCAATCGATCCATCTGCCGCACTCACCAGTTCCGTACCAAATTGAAGCGTACCTTTGCCGCCTTTTTCCGTATCCTTTATCACTTGTACACGTTGGCCAGCTACTACTAAATCCCAATCCTCACTTTTCGCGTTCGGGACAAACTCTCGCAAAGCTTCCATGCGCTTTTCTTTCGATAACATCACTTGCTCAATCAAGTATTTCGTCAAAGACATCTCTTTTACGCCAGCCGATAACATCGTTAGGACATTATTCGGTTTTACGGAAGTTAATAAATCCATCATGGAGCCGGTTTTTAAAAACTTCGGAGAGAAGCCCGCGAACGGTCCAAACAGCAACGATTTTTTATCGTCGATGAATCGTGTATCAAGATGCGGAACAGACATTGGTGGAGCACCCGCCGGAGCTTTCCCGTATACTTTCGCATGATGCTGTGCCAAAACTTCTGGATTTTTACAAACCATAAACATGCCGCTTACTGGGAAGCCCCCAATCCCTTTTCCTTCAGGAATTCCGGATTTTTGTAGTAAATGCAGGCTGCCTCCGCCGCCGCCAATAAAGACGAATTTGGCAGTATGGCGTTCCACTTTTCCACTATCGACGTTTCGTACTTTCAATTCCCATGAACCATCGCTCAACTGATTAAGATCCTCTACGCTTTGTCTGTAGCGCATGTCGACGTTTTGACTCGTTAAGTGGTCAAACATGCTATTGGTTAACGCACCAAAATTGACATCCGTTCCAGCGTCAATTTTCGAAACCGCAATCGGCTCATTGGTTGTCCGGTCTTTCATAATAAGCGGAAGCCATTCCATTAGTTTCTTAGGATCATCCGAAAATTCCATCTCTTGAAATAGTGGATTGTTTGACATCGCTTCAAAACGTTTCTTTAGATACTTTACATTTTTCTCACCGTGTACGAAACTCATATGAGGCAACGGCATGATAAAGTCCTCTGGATTACTGATTCGTTTTTTCTCAACCAAATACGACCAAAACTGTTTGGAGATTTGAAACTCTTCATTAATTTTTATCGCTTTACTAATATCAATCGATCCGTCGGGCTTTTCGCTTGTGTAGTTCAGCTCGCACAGTGCAGCATGGCCCGTCCCTGCATTATTCCATTCGTTCGAGCTTTCCTCCCCGGCATTTGAAAGTTTCTCAAAGACGGTGATTTTCCAGTCCGGTACCAACTCTTTCAAGAGTGATCCTAACGTCGCACTCATAATGCCAGCACCAATTAAGATAACGTCTGTTTTCGTTTCTTGGCTACTCATTTTATCCATCCTTATTCCTTGAATTTGCAAAAAAGAGCGTGGACAATCCCGTCACACACCTTTTTTGTACCTATTAACCTTTATTACACTCTATAATAATTATGCATCGATGATTTGACATACTATTCCTTTCTAATTATAGACTAGTTTCGACAGATAAAAAAGGGAGAAGTTTTCCTAAAAGGTATTTAGTACAGAAAAACCGACACATTCCAACATTTCCTGCAAAGGTAAGTTGAGCAAGTCGGCTAAAATGTGCCTGCGCTGACGCTTCCTAGCCATTGGTAGGATTTCATGAAATAGAGAATAAGCGAGCCTTCTCTCGAATTCAATGAGAGAAGGCTCGCTTTTATTATTGAGCAATCGCACCAGTTAGTTCAATGAGGCGAAACTCAAATAGTCCAAGTATAATGAACAAAGTTTAACTTCTGTCCATTCATTTCGAATTCTTCGTCATCAGTAGCTATCCTTTCGAATCCATTTTTGCTTAGAACTTTTTGAGACGCTATATTGTTAGTTGTTGTTTTCGCTTTAACTTGCTTTATTTCTTTGTCATTTACTATTTCTAATAATAACTTCAATGCTTTAGTGGCAATACTTTTTCCAGTATGTGCTTGCCCCACCCTATAACCGAGATGACCGATTTTTTGAGATTTATCAATATCCACTAAATTTATTCTTCCTATTATTGAACTATCGTTATCTTTAGCTAGATAGAAATACGAACCTCCTTGAGCTTGTTCTTCAAGTAAAGCTTCGTGTCTTTTTTTAAAAATCTCAATGTTATAGTAGTCATCTCCACGAGAAGGTACCATTTTTTCGAAAAATGTTCTATTTTCAAGTTCAAACTTGTATAAACCTTCGGCATCTGTAACTTTTAATTTCTCAATATATACATCCATGTATAATACCCTCCATACAAATCCCCATTCTAACATTACTGACTGTTACAGATTTTCTTAAAACAATCCTACCAATGAGCACAAGCAGCAAACGTACCAGCGTTACTTAAAAAGTCGCGCCACTCATTTTAGTACTCACCAAGTAAAATTACTTAACTTTAAGAATGCAATTCGTTAAACCTGGACTTCATCATGACTTTTTCTAATGAAAAATTCTTGTTCTTCATCTACACCTATTACTAATTGTTTATCAAGTGTTATTGTCATTGGAAAAATCACTGATTTCTTTTCTGAAAACAGCCATCTTCTACCTGTGCTAGTTAGAAGAAGATAAACACCATTGTTATTTTCTTGCATGAAATTTAAAGAAATATTGGTAATTGGATCATTATCTCTTTCAAAAATATTAACTTTTCCCAATTTCTCTCCGACCGTAGGTGCATCTTTTACAATTAAACCAATTTCACTGATATTCAAAATGTTGTTTACTGAAAATGGTATTTCGCTATTTGGATTCACAGTATATCGAGCAATAAGTTCAACTATATTTCCTGCTGGATCTTCAAAATAACAAGCAAATGCAGACCAGAATAAAAAATTTATCTCGTCTTCTCCATCTTCTAATAAAAGCGTAGTTTTTCCTTTCAACCATTCCTTTGCTTCCTGAAATTGATTGGCGGGAAGATTAAATGCAAAATGATAATAGGGCTCCCCTATCACTTTTTCATTAGTAAATTCCAAAATACTTGTTCCTACTTGAATTTGAAATCCATTTGGATTCTCTCCACATAGTGAAAAACCCAAATGTTGCGTATAAAATTCTTTCATCATTTCCATTTTATTTGTTTGTAAAGTCAGTAATTTTATTTCCATAAAATTTCCCCCTTATGAATATCTGCTTTTAATTACTGCAAAGTAAGCGTAAAATAGCGTCCACCTTTTTTACTATTACTTATCTATTGAAATAGTAGGGAAACCATTATTCTGGTTTCCCTACTATTATTTTTCAGACTCTATTTTCGGAGCCTGTATGATTGGTTGCTCGGCTGTTGTAGCATTTTCTTCTTTAGCCCTTTTTACTTTCAATTTAAAATATTCGTCTACAGCTTGCTGGACAATCTTATTTTGAGCGCCATTCGTGTGATCTCCTGGCCTTGTAGTAATATTCGGGATAAGCACTGCATAAGCAATTTCCGGATTTTCGTAAGGTGCAAAACCGACATGTGATAAGTTGATTGTCGCCTTTCCAGAGCTAAATGCCTGCGCCGTCCCCGTCTTCCCAGCTCCATCATAATCTTTTCCTTCAAAAATTTTAGCAGCCGTCCCTTTAGGTGCATAATACACGTAATGCATACCACGCTTCATTTGATCAATTTCTGCATCCGTATTCCGAATTCTATTTAAAATATTAACCTCTGTTTCTTGAATGAGAGGACCAAGTATTTCACCGTCCTCAGATGGTTCTCGCATTTCTTTTAACACTTTCGGAGCAATACGATAACCGCCATTTGCAATTGTTGAGACGAATTGAGCCAGTTGAAGTGTTGTATAAGTGTCGAACTGTCCAATGGTTAAATCCATTAAAATACCCATTTCATTACTATCGCCAATCAGGCCGCCTGACTCGCCCGGTAAGTCAATGCCGGTTTTTGTTCCAAGTCCGAAAGACGCAAAAGATTGTCGGAATGTATCATATGCATTTCTTCTATTACTTTCCGAGTCTTTAGAACTATTTCGGGAATTCACCATGGACAATGCGGTACGGAACATATAAACGTTCGAAGACCTGCCGATTGCTTCAATATCATTTACAGCAACCCTACCGTTTTGATTAAACAGTGATCTTTTTGTAATACCACCACCGATATTAATTGGTTCATCTATCTTCGTTTCTCCGATACGTACCACATTTTCTTGATAACCCGTAAGAAGCGTTGCCATCTTAACTGTTGATCCGGCCTCGTGAAGTGCAGTGAACGTCCCAAATGCGTAGTCCCATATTTCGAGCTTTCCCGTTTCTGGATTCGTAACAACCTGCTTACCTACAAGAGAAAGAACTTCACCATTATTCGGATTCATCATGACTAGGAAAGCCCTGTTCAATTCTCCGGTATTTGGGCCTCTTTTCAATTCCAACAATTTATCCGAAACAATTTTTTCAAGTTTCTGTTGCAGTTCGCTATCAATCGTCAGAATAAGATCCTTGCCTGGTTCGCCTTCTCTGATTGTTTTCGTTTCGACGATACGCCCGCTACGATCTTTAATATTCTTAACAATTGTTTTTTGTCCCTTTAACAAGTCTTCATAATATTGCTCAATATAACTTTTTCCAACACGGTCATTTCTTGAATAGTCCCGTGCCAATAAATAATTCTCTCGAGATTTAGGAATACCTCCAATGGGACTCGTGGTTGTCCCTAGAATTGTATTGTCTGATCTCCTCATACGTTCCCAATCTGTCGTTGTATCTACGCCTGGCAACTCTCCTAGGCGTTCAGATACAGTTGCGAATTCCTCGTCTGTCACACTTCCACTTTTAACGATTTGTGGGGAGTATGCATAACCCGACATCATTTCTCTGTAAATCGCAAGTACTTCTAGCTCCTCTTCCGTGAATGAATCAGTTTCTACGTCCGTAATTCGTTCTCGTGTAAGCCTATTAATCTCCTTCTGCAATTCTATCCGTGAAAGCGTACTATCCTTTTCCAGTGCCTCTAATTCCTTTAAAGAAACCTTTTTCGACGCTGCCTCCGAATTCTTTAAAATCCAGAAGTCTCTCCGATCCCCAGTAGTAATCTTTTTCGTCTCTTGTTCAATCAAGACCGCAAGTTGCTCAGCGACTTTTAGCATATCTGCTGAACTCGTCGACGTCATTTTCGTATATGTAATGGCGTTTTGGGGATCGTTATCAACCAGAATATGCCCCATGCGGTCAAAAATCCTTCCCCTTGGCACGCTAGTGTTGACAGGTATTTCTTCCGTTTTTTCCAACTCACGGGAATATTCCTCACCTTTGACGATTTGTAAATAACCAAGGCGAAAAATGAGCAATGAAAATAGGACAAAGATTGAAAAGAATAGGAAGTTCATTCGGAATGGGATATGTTTTCGTTGGCTTACTTTAGCCTGATTCGCCTTGCTTGCCTGTTTATTCATAATGCCCCCTCCTTCGTTACTTTTTTCCAATTATACCACTTATAATATAAAACTCACATATATCTCCGTCCGAGGAAATATTTAACTCAATTATTTAATAAGAATCGGTTGCCCTGTAAAGGCAGCCGATTCTTAAATTAATGCTCTTGTTAGTTCAAGATGAAGTAAGTTTAGTCTTATTATTAAGGAATATAAGCAATACTATAGCTACTGCTAATATTCCTATTAGTAGAAAACCAACGAAAAAAATTTTCAACCCAGCAGTTGGAGATTTCGATACGAAACCACTTAATACCAAAAACAAAGCGCCAATACCAGATAAGAAGTACGAAAATATCCTACCCTTACGTTTGAGTAGATTATATCCTATAAGGATTATGAGGTACGTTGCACTTAGTAACATAAGTAAAGGAAAAGTAGGTGCAAATTTTGCAGCATATACAAAATGGTCAATCGGTAAAATATCAGTTAGGTTTTCTACTTGTCCATTTACCATTTGAGAAAAGATTGCAGTATGTTCCCATTCCCACGGTTTCTCCAATATCGTACTGCCTTCATACCAGGTAGCCCCAGTAGAAAGCATTAATAGTATTGAAGCCAAACCAAATTGGATAATAATTTTAATAGACACTTTCGACACCTCAAATATATTTTAAAATTTAATATTTTTACAATTGAAGAAGCAGGCCGTCACCAATGCACTTTAAAAATCCTATTCTACTGTAAAATAAAACACGCTTAGGAAAATTTCCAAAGCGTGTTTTATTTCACATTATCCTGTGACTGATATTGGTCCGAGACAATGAAATCGTCTTCTAGTAGAAGGTAAGGGTGTGTTTCCATCAAAATTGTCTTGAGGTAGTCTGGCATTTTATCTCTCTCGTATGCACAAATTAATGGAAACGCCAACTGATTTACAGCTTTGTCTACTATTTTCTCTAAATCTTCTATAAGATGTAGTGGCTCTTCCATAGTGGCCCACTCGACATGTGCCCATGCGCGGAAAGAAATTTCACTTTCCAAATAGGGCTGAATGGTATTACTAAAGTACTCAGCGATTGAAGGAGGATGATAACTGCCACTTGACCAATAGAATTCCAGGCTATTTACATAGTGTATGAACTCCATTTGATCTTTCGTTAAACGAGTGCTCAGTTCTTTTTGAATAATAGGGTATATACGAGAATTCTCAATAAGAATCACGTAATCTCCTGCTGCAATGCCATCTTGTACATAATTCAAAACCTGTATAATATAATTTTCAATTCCATTATACATATACAGAACATGAAGATGAACATCTTTTGGGTCCTCAAACAGCTGATTCATTTTGCTTTTTATTTCTGTTTTTGCAATATCATTTGAAATTTCAATCACATTTATCCCTCCTTTATTTATATTTAAAATATACTTTGATAATTCTATTTTAAACTAAATCCCACTATTTGCAAGACAACATATGCATTATTAATTCAATAATCTATCAATTCACATCATTATCAGTGGAAGCACCTAACACGATTCTGATATATCCCCGACTAATTCTTTCTTATTCCTCTTTACACTTTTAGAGAAAACTTTTGTTCAAAGAGTTAAGGACGCCTAATCTTAACCAATATTTTTCACAATGATGGCTTAGCTACATTGACTTTCGGGTAGATAATCAGCATGTTTCTACAGATTTTAGTTTTGATTTCCCCACTCTTGTAAAAAGACAATAAAAATAACACGCTCATTCAATAACTGAATGGAACGTGTTTCGTTAACTAGTTACCAGTACCAACGACTAAAAATATTGTATTTCTAGCACCAAAAGGTTAAACTTCGGGAATTAGCAATCGCTCCCAGACAACCTAACCGATATAAACACTTTCACATGTTCCAGCTTGTGGTTCATAAAAACAATGTTGTTTAAACTGACCAGTAAAAGGTTGATCATACCATGTTGGAGGACATGCACCAGACGGATTAAAATACCAAAGGGCATATTGCGCTGGATGGTCTCTCCAGTAAAGCAAAGTCTGTTTTGCTAATCTCTTTTCATTAGGTCTCGCTCGTTCATAAAACAAATTTCCTTTTTGAACAGCTTCAAAAGAATAGTTTCCTCCTTGTATTTGAAAAATGACGTCTTCAATTGATCTTAAATCTACAAAGTCTGGACATTCTGCCACAAGACGATTAACGATTACATTTCCAACATATAACATTCCTTGATTACCTTCAGCCTCGGCTTCTGCTCTCATCATCCTTGCCATTAAGTCAATGTCTGAATCGCGGTATTTTACTCTCGCCATTTTTTCACCCCAAGGTATAGTATGAAAAAAAGTATACAATGATGTCATTATTACAACTTTATTCAACTGACGCTTTAACATAAGAAGCGTTTGCTCTTATTGAGCAATTGCACCTGTTACTTTAAGTACAATACTTCACAAATGTCACGGGATAAATCCGTGAAACTATTTTACTAATCTCTATTTAAGCTAACTAATATCTAAAATTATTAATTCAAACCCGTATAGTTGAAAGGAGTCAAGATGAATGTTAATATCATTACAAACGATAAAACATACTATTCCTATCTGTTTTCAAAATTAGATAGACAAAGGAGAAGATAATAATGAGCAATGTACCTTTAATTGTAACTACAGATTGGTTAGCCGAAAGATTGGATGATCCGAATTTAAGATTACTCGATGCCACTACATTCTTAAAAAACCCTGAAAAAGATGGTTATTATGATGTGTGGTCTGGAAAAGAAGCTTATGAAAAGGGACATATACCAGGAGCTGTTTTTGCCGATCTTTACAATGACTTATCAGATCCGGACTCTGAATTTTCTTTTACCCTACCTCCTCGTGATACATTTGTCGAAAAGGTTAGTGAGCTTGGCGTAGGAGAAGGCACATATGTAGTTGTTTATGATCAAGGTGCAATCATCAATATTCCTGATGTTATCGCATCAGATTGGGCATCACGTCTTGCTTGGCAATTATCATACGAAGGTTTTGACAATGTAGCAGTGCTTGATGGAGGTTTTCCAAAATGGATTGAGGAAGGCCGACCTGTAACTACCGAGCCCGGTTCTTATCCGAAAGGAAGCTTTACAGGTGAAAGAAAATCTGAATTATTTGTAACAAAAGAAGAAGTTCTAGAAGCAATAAATGATGAGAACGTTATTATTCTTGATAGTTTATCGGAAGCGAATTTTAGCGGTGAAGTGAACACCTACGGAAGACCTGGTCACATTCCTGGAAGTGTTAATGTATTCTTTGGTTCACTATCCGACCCGAAAACTAAAGAACTATATGATGATGAAAAACTACGTGAAATATTTGAGAAAGTTGGAGCTCTGGACCCCAACAAAAAAGTCATCACATATTGTGGCAGTGCAATTGCCGCTACATGGACTGGATTAATACTAAATAAACTCGGACAAAAGAATGTAGCTGTTTATGATGGTTCACTGACTGAATGGGCAAAGGATCCATCATTACCACTAGAAACTAGATAAAAACAGGTTATGTAACTGTTAAGTTTTCAAATTTAATATACTGACTTAAAGAAGCATTTGCTATAAAAGCAAATGCTTCTTTTTAGTCATCTAATCGATTGTTGAACACAGATTAAACATCCTTCCTCAACTTGGATGCATCGTTAATTGATGAATACAGTTTCATTAAATGAAATCCCAAGATATCTATACCTCAAATGAACCTTATTTATAGCTTCATGATGAATAACACTAATCCCATAAATCTCATCCTTTTTAGAAGCTGTGCCAGCATCTAATTTTTTAAAGTTAGAAGATGGAGATGTGCCCACTTTAATAGATACATCCTCTAAACTTTTGAATCCATACTCTTTTGATTCCTCATTATTATAATCATCCGATATGATGAAACCTTGTAAAGCGTTAGTAACCTGTACTTTTGTTTTTAATGGTGCTTCACTGTTGTTCACTGAAGTGTCTAATACTTTAATTTCACGAAAACCTTTATTACCAATTCCAACAACGACTGATTTACGATCTCCAGACGAAGCAATAGTACCAATTTCTAAAGGCGGATTAAATTTCACAATGGAGTAGAAAATGCCTATAGCTACTCCTAAAATTAGAACAGAAATCCAAAGTTTCTTCTTCACTTTCCCCCTCCTTACAATCGTTTTTCTTCAAATAAACCTGCCCGTTAGTAAAAGTGGGTTTCTACTTATTAGAAACGCTACCATTAGTTAAAAAAAATGTAATGATTCATTTGTCTAATTGTGTTTCTCTCTTCCACTTAGAATACGTATAGACTAATTGACAGAGCAAAGCAACCATTAATGCAGAGGTTGATATTATTTTAAATGGAACGGGTAATTCCGAATAAGTGAACAGTATTATTATTACCACGACACTGAATGGTACAAGCCATAAAGTCCTCATGAACTTTTTTCTATAATTCAGCTTCCAGTAAATAATTCCGCTATTACGTCCTTTTTATAAAATATAAGAGTTGCGTTATCGTTTAGTTTATTGCTAACTCCTGTTTTGCTATAACCCATTTTTTCGTATAAATAACAATTTTGTTCTTCCTCTAGTATTGTAGCTAATTCCCAAGTAGTTGCTTGGGGGAACATATCTTCAATTAAATTTAAAACCTTTTGAGCTATCCCTTTTCCTTGATGAGTAGGCAAAATAAACATCGGACTTATCCAAAATTGAACGTCTTCTCTCCAAAAAACACAGATAGCTCCCACAAGGGTATCGTCTGCAAATATCTTATAGAAACCACCATTATATTGATTTATTCTCGATATTACTCTTTCGATAGTTTCATTCGCTGGGTTCGTTTCGTAATCCTCATATTTATGTAACAAAGGCATAAAGGTTTTTACCTGAATATCAAAAATAGCTTGTGCATCGTTTTCAGTTGCCTTTTCCAATATAAGTTCCATTATTTAACCTCCTTTATATTTGAATTCTGTATTATTCAACAAGAATTTGCCTCCTTGTTAGTGAAAAGGCGTCTCCACTTATTGTAGAAACGCACCCCTGAGTTGAGTAATCCCACTCATCTATGTTATTGAAATTCTTTACTCCACTCATCATCCTCCAATATCACACCATTTCCAGCGACATAACCGACGATAACAGTACCCCGTTGCAGTTTGTCTTCGCTTTCCAGAAAAGATACGAACTCATTAAAGAGTTTTTCATCCTCATTACTCTTTTTTCGGGGCATATTAATACGAATCGTAGGTGCAACGTTAAAATCTTTATAACTCCCCGGATTAGCAGAATCAATACCCAATTCTTCTCCTATTTTGTCATCATAATAGACGTGAAAATCAGTAGTTTCTCCGAATTTCTCTTTAATATAAGGACCTATTTCATGTTCTAAATCATCTGCCCATTTATCAGCGGCGTAAGTGTCCACCATTTTTTCCTTAGCTTCGCTATAGTAAACAAAAAATGTTACATTATTTCTCTTATCCCGTACCTTCGCACCGTATTCAAAATTAAAGTTTCCCATATTATCATACAAAATGTCATATATCTCGAAGTTATTATTAAATTTATCTTCTAAATATTTCTCTGCTTGAATTTTCACCTTTTCTTCTTTATCTTTATCTGGCTTCATACTCTGAAGAAAAGAAAATACAAGTATAGCTATTCCTAATAGAATCACTCCGAAAACAATAAGAGTCACTTTTAAAAATTTGTTCACAAATTCACCTCTATCCCTTTTTAGTCTTTCCACAAAAACGCAAAATCCTTATTGATTTGCCCAGTTAGCACAAAAAGAAATTCATGAATGTGTTCCAGTAATGCATCCATTAGCGAATCTTCCGATAATTTACCCGAGTAAACTATCTGCTAGTGAAAAGTAGCTATCAGTGATCAATTTAATATCTATTCTACATGCTAATTTAAATTGAATAACTCTGAAATGATTTCAGCACTTCCTGGAGAAAACATAAATAATGAGAACGAAATACATAATAGTCCTACTAAAACCAGGCTGTATTTTTCATTCCCAAGTAGCCCCTTAACTACTAGCAATAATCCTACAAGTATTAGTAAGAAATACCAAAAGCCCATAATCTCACCCCCTGCTTAACTTAATACAATGACGCTACCGTTTACTGTAAAGTTCTTCCTCCCTGCTTTAATACAGTCAAAACGAATTTCCCCAAATTAACTTATTAGTGGACGTTTTTTTCAGCAACATGCAAGGTTGCAATATTGTAATGTGAACGTCATCTAAAGCGATGGCTAGAAACTTGCGCGCCTCCTATAATAAAATCAATAGCACAGATGGTTATAAAATAGAAAAGGGGATAAACAAAATGAAAAAAACAATACTGGTTATTTTTACAACACTTATGGCAGTAACAGCATTAACAGGATGCAATATGTTTGCAAAAGCAAATGGAGTAATCCTGTATGGGGAAGAAGAGGATATTCTAAATGCTGTGGAGAAAGAGAAGGATAAGTTAGTAGAAGAAGAACTGTACAAAATTAAAATATTAACAAATGATGATAAGAAAATCATGATCCTGACAGAAGAAACCGCTCAATCACTTGTAGAGAAAAAATTAATATCAGAAATAACAAATCAAGAAAAAGCTAAAACGAAAGCAATTTCATCTCTTTCGAAAGTAGCTAAAGGCGAGGCATTGCTTTTCACTAAGGAAAAATCACACGAATTAGAAATAGAGGATGTAAACATAAACATTAAGTATGAAGGTAATTTGGTCATTGGCGAAGGAAGAGTATATGCGGATATATTTTTAATAGTAAATAATGAAGATTGGGATTCTCTAAAAGGAACAGAAAAAACATTGGCTATATTAAAATATGACAAAGATCCAAGTGCCGTCGGATTAAGTTATGACGTGGAAAAAGCACAGCTAGTCCGAATACAAGACTGAAAAAAGATGGTCCTCCATTATTAACATGCACCCTATAGAATAGACGTGAGCATCAAATAACGGTCACCTGTCATACTGGCGGCCGTTATTTCACCCTTACGTTGGATCAACGCTCTGGATAGTTGAATATCGTTTCTCTATACGAGGCTACTTTCAACATCTTACATACTTGCGTTTAAAACCAAGCCTTTCTTTATCGACTGCTTTTTGAATAACTTCAGAAGCATTTAGAAAACTGTTTTTTTTGTTGTCCCGTTTGACCTCAACTATCCCTATTGCTTTCGCGGTCTCGACTGCCTTTTCATGGAGCGGCAAATAAGAAACCCCCACAGTGTATACAAAGTTATTCATAGCGGATTTCGTCCGTTCTGGCGCATCGTGAATCGTATTTTTCACTATATCAAGCATATCCGAAATCTTGGTTGCAGAAAACTCAACATCTTTTCTACTCCCTAAAAGCCAACAGTAGCAACTATAGCCTGCTGACATTCTCAACTCTTCACCGCTTGCAATCCATTTATCAGCAACTTCTTGTGCAATATCTGACTCTGCCAAAGTTACAGCCACAACATAATCGGACAGCATATAAAAATACGCACCATCCATCCAACGATTATAATCCGACTCAGTCATGGATTTTGGGTCTGCAATAATGCCAGCAAAGTACATTGCATCATAGTTCCTTGTCGCATAAAGCTCTTCAGCTAAAGGTTGATTCATTTTTATTTTCTTTACGATTGGTTTCATAGCACCTGTACCCGCACCAAAAAGCGGCTCTTGTGCACCATTCGATATGTACATTTTTTTCATTCGCTCCTTGCCAAGAGCTTCAAGCTCCTGCATAACCATTTCTAAATTCATCGTTTTTCACTTCCTTCTTTTTGGATTTATCCCCTACTCGTTCGCCAACAATTACATCACCATTATCTCATATACTAACGTTTATTCGATTAACTCATTAATATATCTCATGGATTTCTCTAATCTCTCTAAATAACTTCCACTAACAGATATATACTCAATGCCACGCTCATTTAACAGCTTCTTCAGCAATTCATTATTCTTCTTTCTAACTTCGCGTTCGCCAAATGTTCTTGTTCTATCATTTATCCAATCAACATCTGGTTCTAAAAATAGCCATAAATCATAATCCTGTCTAGCGGCTATTGAGTCCACTACACCGTCGAAATGATCCGCATATAGATGGGAGTAGTATTGAGTCACATTTGCTTCTGTATCGATGAACAGCACCCTGTTGGCTGTCTCTGCTTGCTTCTTTTCATTAAGCTTATGTTGCATTGCAATTTCTGCATAATCTGTTGGAAGCGACACATCAACAACACTATCTCCAAGTTGCTCATAAAACGCCCTACCGTACTCTTCTACATAATTGGTGTTGTATAACTTAGCTAAATTGTGAACGAGGGATGACTTTCCTGATGACTCTGTGCCAACGACAACTACTTTCTTAACAAAGTGAGGTTTGATGATATCCGGAATCATATTCCAATGTTTCATGACACCTTCTGTACGTAGCTTAGTTGCCGAGATGTTGTACGTTAAACGTTCTGCATCGATGACAATGTGCTCGGCCTTAGGATACAGCTCTGTAAAGTAGACATCATATTTGGGCTCAGAGCTGAATACGTGGGTGATTTCCTTTGTGATTGCGAACTTTATTTTCGTCGCTCCATCTTCCCAGTCAGCATACTGTCCAGTTTCTTTCTGCTCAATGGCGTGAACGTGTACATGTGGCATGTCTTTTGTGATTTGCCGCCACCATCTGAGTCTGATTGTGTATGGGATATGTTCAAATACAGCATTCGTAAATAGTGTGTTTCGTTCATATTCGGTATCATATGTGACAATAACATGTAGCTCGTCTACCCTCGTTGACGCTGTAATCACGGCATAGACGTGTCCTTGATGTGGAATAAGAAATTTCCCACCTATGAAACCTACTGACTTAGACATAAGTTGTCACCCGCTTCTGGCCTTTGTAAATCTTACTCCAATTGATATAGGAAACTACTGAATTGAACAAAAATGCCGACCACATTAGTACCATGGCCCAATCATTTCCACCTTGCTGTATCAATACTATAACCCAAAGTGTGATCGTAAGTACGTTAACAGTAATCCACAGAATCCACTGTTCGACATATCGCTTAATCATCAAAAATTGTGCAACGATTGAAAGCACTACAGCCACAGAGTCTAGTCTGACTTGTTGTCCACCCATGTAATCTAGCAAATAAGCGTATCCAATTGAAGCGATAATTGAAATCCCAGTTAATTGAAGAATTTGCTTGTTATTTAACCTCTTAACTACAACATCTTCTCCACGAATACTATCTTTTGTTTTTGCTCTGCTCCATAAGTAGATACCTATGAATTGAATTGGGAAGTAGAATAATCCATTTAACATCGCTTCCCCAAACAGTCCGTACGTCCATGCAATATAAGCATAAGTAGCCGCTTGAATGATACCTGCATAATAAGTTGATATCTTCCCTTTTCCAGCAAGCACAACGCACAACACTCCGAATGTAGAAGATACCAATCCCAACATCGTGTCATCAAATGCAAAAAACAGATAAACGTTAATTACCATAAAGAAGCTTAGCCATGTCTTTTCAAATGTTGTCCATCCTTTTAACATTTTAACCCTCATTTCTAAACTATTGGTATCGTAGGAGATTACAACATCAAACTCGAATAATTTCATAGGATTAAGGCCGAACCTTGTATATGCCATAGACAAAAGGCTAACAAAACATCAATTTCTGAGAAGTATTTAATTTCATTGCTCAATAAGAAAAGGCTACCATGAAGGCAGCCAATTCTTCACTAACAAACCTTTTAGTGAAAGTAGAAATAGTAGTAATTTAAATAGGTTATCTATTTTTTATTTACGCCAAAAAGTTGAACAGTCTGCCTTATCCACTATATTAAAGTCGATCATTTTTTCAAGTAATGAAAAATCAATCGGACCATCCCACGGGATACGTACCAACTGCTGGGTGTGACCATAGCCGGCCTGCACAATTTCATCAGCGAGATGAATAATCCCTGCATTTTCAGGGGCAACAGCCAAATGTTTTTTAGCTGTGCTAAAACCAATAATATATGTGTCGTGATCGGTAAACATAGGCTGATTCCACGCGATTTTCGGCATTAAACTCGGATATTTCTCAGTTACCCATTTCAAAACTTCTTCCGTTCGGGCTTGATGTTGCGGGTCATCAATGCCCGCTAAGTATTCTGCAAAAACTTCCATATGGCGCCCTCCTAAAATAATAATCATGTAGTTCGGTGAAGGCGTCCCCTATCACCAAGCGTTCTAGGCAGGATTCTTTATTTCAACAAATATAGTTACAATTCAATATTTAAAAAATAGATATGTTCATTGTTGTCTCGGCGGGTTTCGTTTCGACAATCATTTCCCCATTCCGCATCGAATAGAGCACTGGCGCTTGCGTACGAATCGCTTCATATTCGGAATCAGCGTCAATCACAATTAGATTCGCCTTGTTTCCTTCTTTCACGCCATACTCGTCCTTCATGCCGAGCGCTTTTGCTCCATTTATTGTGATTAAATCTAGAGCTTTTACGATATAATTATGATCGGTCATGTGGCAGGCGTGCAAACCAACATCGACGACATTCATCAAATTGCCATCGCCGAGCGGATACCAAGGGTCCATAATAGAATCGAGTCCAAAGCTGACATTGATCCCTTCATCTACCATTTCTTTTACCCTTGTCAGGCCACGACGGATTGGATGACTGTCAAATCTGCCTTGTAAATGTAAATTGGCTTTCGGCAGCGCAACAAAATGAATGCCTGCTTTTTTCAGCGTTTGGAATAGCTTGTACGTATATGCATTACTGTACGAAGCCATCGCGGTCGTGTGGCTCGCTGTCACCCGGTCACCCATGCCTAATTTCAGTGACTCACCTGCGAGTACCTCCAGATACCTTGATTGGTCATCATCGATTTCATCACAATGGATATCAACCAATTTGTCATATTTGTTTGCAAGTTCAAGCGCTTTTAGCACTGAACGGACGCCATCTTCACGAGTCAATTCATAGTGGGGAATCCCACCAACGACATCGGCCCCCATTTCAAGTGCTTTAACCAGCAGTTCTTCCCCATCTGGCTTTGTATAAAGGCCTTCTTGTGGAAACGCTACAAGTTGCAAGTCCATCCACGGCTTGATTTCCTCTTTCACTTCCAGTAATGCTTCCAATCCTTTTAAAGTCGGATCACTAACATCAACATGTGTTCGCACATGCTGAATGCCATGTTTTAGCTGCATTTTTATCGCCTTCAAGGCACGTTCTTTAATATCCTTTTTCGTTTCATTGGCGATTTGCTTTCTCTCAGACCAAATTTCAATCCCTTCGAATACAGATCCCGATTGATTCCACCTTGGGGTTCCGGCAGTAAGCACGTAGTCCAAGTGAATATGCGGCTCCACGTAAGGGGGTAGCACTATTTTTCCATTTAGATTGATGGTATTGAGATCACTAGACTCACCTGTACCGGTAGCTGGTTTAATGGTTTGTATGATACCATCTCGCACTTCTATATCGCATCTACCTTTTTGGCCATAGAGCTTTGCATTTTTTAATATCATTTATCAATCTCTCCTTCATGTTAGTACCTATCTCATTATAGCAACGGGCATTGTTGAAGACAAGATTTCCAGCGGCCCCCATAACAGAAGTACTCATAATTCCCTAAGTACGCCCCCTCTTTTAATGTGGGCACTGTTAATGCTCTGTTTCATTCGTTTAGGTACCTTTCCCAAAACATCAATATAAATACACCAAAATTATAACCTGGCTTGATGCAATGAGATACTTCGTCCAAAAAAAGCACATCAATTTTATTCAAATTGATGTGCTTTCGTTTTAATTTAATTCGAATTAAGTTTTCTCTGAATAACTACATAGTTCAATTAAAGTGCCATCCGTTGAGGCGGGATTAATATAAATGAGCCTTCTTCCACGTGCGTTCGTACGCAGTGTGTCCTCTAGAAAACGAACGCCACTTTCACTTGCCTCGCGTATTGCTATGTCCAAATCGTCAACTCGATAAGCAATATGATGCACGCCTTTTCCCCGTTGCTTGATAAACCGAGCCATTGGAGAGTTCTTGTTGGTTGGTGCCAGTAATTCAATTATTTTATCTTCCGTTCTGACTACAGCAACGTGCACTTCAACACCAGGTGCATCGCTTGTATAACGGTCTTCCACTAATCCTTTTAATACATTAATGTAAAAGGGAAGAGCATCATCAATGCTTCGAACAGCAATTCCAACGTGATCTAAAACGTATCCCAATTTTGCTCCCCCTCTCAGCTATGTCCTCACTATCAGCTACACTTATGCGAATCTAATGCATAGGATCGCCTTAGATTTCTTGTTTAATCCAACAGCTCTTCTTGAATCAGCTTAAATCCTTCAATCATCGTGTCTTCTTCCACTTCTATCAAAAGGCAGCGTTTTCCATTGTAATTGACCTGTCTGACATATCTTAAGTCTTGCGGGCTGATTGCGATATCCGCTACTTTCGTGCTGATTTTGATGGACTTGGATGTGTAACTTGGAACGACATGGCTTGCTTTCATTTCATACGTTTCGTCATCAATCACCTTTTGAAAAGCCATTTCCACCCTTTCCGTATTCACGTTCTTCACGCCGCATGCCTTCAACACACGTTCCATCTCTTTCGTATCCAAGGTAGGGATGCTTTCGTCTTCCTCTTCCTCGTCTCCCTCATCCATCATGCGATTGATTTCTTCATATACGTTGGCGAGGGTCCGCGCATTCACCTCATCACCAATCACTTCTTTTACAATTTCTTCAAAGACGGCTTTGTCATCCTCTGCAGTCATGATATCTTCACCGTCCAGCACATTCTCGATGAAATTAATGTCTGGCTTATTCGATTTGCCTGCAGCGTAAAGGATGCGATTGACATCTGCCGCGCCATCCGTAAAGCTAGGAAACCAAAATCCACCAATTGGAGACGCAAGATTAATGATGGGATCGGCTATCGTACTCGACTTAAACTCCCTCTCGATAAAATCAAACACAAGTGAACGTTTCGGCAGTTCGGTCTGATTCATGCTACAAAGGATGAAAGGGTTCGTAAACACCTCATCCCGATTGTCTATTTCGGATTCATCTGAATTCCGTTTCGTTGGTTTATAATAATTTCCGCGAATGAATGTAACGACCAAGTCCTTTTCATATTGGACGTCCTGAACCATCTTCTGCGTGATACTATGCATACTCGCTTTCCATTCTTCAACGTCGTCTGTACGAAGACCATCATATAAAAGCTGCTGCGTATGATCCGTTTGCTCTTCTGCTGGACGCGTAAAACTGACTTCAAACAGTTTCACATCCAATTTTCCACCTAACACCTTTTTAAAGTTGGTGAGGAATAATTCTTGTTCCTCCCGATCTAACAAGGGGAACGGCTGGCTCTCCTCATGAAAGATGTCACTACTCTCCTGCTTAATATAAATTTTATAAATATCAGTAATTTTCAGTAAATCAGTGTCCAACTTAAATTGTTTACGAATCGCTGCAATATCTTTCTTATTCATCTCAAATTCCAACTCCCTAGCTAGTAAAATCATACTCTTTAAAAAGAAAAGCATCTAAAACCAAAACTACAGTTTAGCTTTTCACACGCCCTTATTATAGCAATATTTACGATAAAGACAGGAAGGCAGTCTATTTTGAAAGACTCAAAGGTCTTCCTTGTAGAAATGGAACTAAACGGGTAAAGCAAATCAAGTAAGTCATCGTGATAACAAGTCCACTTACGGTATACTTTTAGTTTTTCATATCAATCGGATTCATCAACTTAACTAACTACTCAACACCACAATATTTACAATCCCTATAGATATAGTATATATTTATAGCAGAAAGTTTGAAAGGGAGATTGAATATGACAACGATTAAAAATGATCATTTGAAATTCGGCAGTGCAGATGCACCTTTGAAACTAGAGGCTTTTATTAATTTGGCGTGCCCAGGCACTAAAAGAATTTATCATTTAGCAAAAGAAGTATTGCCAACATATATCGAAAATGGTCAAATTGAAGTGATCGTGAAATTATACGATAAACCTCGAGAAGAGCTTCTCCACGGCGCATTGATTCACTGGACATTCGACAACGCGAATCCAACAGAAACATTAGATGTCATTGGTAAATTACTTGAAACACAAACAGAATGGCACGAACTATCAAATAAGGAATTAAAACGATTGCTTGTCGATAAATACAATTTGCAAGAAGAGGAACGTCTTGAAAACGTTGATGTAAGCTTGAATATTACGGCTGAAGCGATTGAACGTGAAGTGAAAATTGTACCCACTTTATTCTTCAATGGTGAAAGGTTATTAGGTTTTACGTATGAACTAGAACCGTCTGATTTAAAACAAGCTGTAGAAACGGCATTAGCCAAAATTTCATAAGACCATTAATGAGGAATAACTCATTCAATCGTTTGACTAAGACAAGATCTCAAATCAGAGGTCTTGTCTTTCTTTGTGATTTCCAATGAATATGCTCATTTTATAATTTCTATAAAGTGTTTTAATATCCTAGCTGTTAAACCCCAAATTGTATACTTTTCATAATCGAAAAACCATTCTTCCACTGAACGAGCTCTCCATTGATACTGAGTACCATTCATTATTTTTTCAAACGGGAAGTTTGGCAAAGGCACTGGATCCACAGATATTAAATGCATATAAGGCTCATAGTTCAATAGCCATGTAATAGGGATTGTAAATACTTCTTCAACTTCATCTTTGTTATACGAATGAATAATTTGGTTGTAATCAATGATTGCTACAAAGGGGTAGATAACAAATGAAGACGAGGCTATGAATGGGCTTAATGTCCCTACAATCGTAACCGTTTCTGGATCGACACCTAATTCTTCATGCGTTTCTCGTAAAGCGGCTGCCATTGGGGATGAGTCTGTGGAGTCGATTCGACCGCCGGGAAAACTAATATCACCTGGCTGTTTTCTCATGGTGAACGAACGTACTTCGAAAAGAATATGCCATTCTTCTTCCACTTTAACGAGCGGTAGTAAAATCGCTGAACGAAAAGCTGTTTGCTCCCCTATAAACAAGGGCTGACCTTCATTTAACTGGTTCTTCAATTTGTCTAGAAACATGAAATCCCCCTCACCTCAATGTTTTATATTTAATATATCGTATCACTAAAAGATGTATGTTTAAAGAACCCTATTGAATTCGCTGCGGCGCCTTTTTTAGGGGTCTTCCGCCATAAGCAAGGAACCATAAAGTTTCGGCTTGAATAAGGTCAGAATCCCCGCTATAAGCGCTTTGATACTCTGTGGATGCCCCCCAGCGAAAGCGCCTACATAGTAATCATCCCCTCAACATATAGCGAACTTTTTTCCGTTATGACTAGAAGAACTTTCTGTTAAGGTGTCGCCTCTGTCCAAATCGGTTTCCCCAAATGTAATCGATGAATTTCCACACTGCCTTTGTACTAAACCATACCCATACTTTCTATAGATCTAGGAAAATACCTTCAATAATTCTTTATTTATTGCCTATACTTATCGCCACAAACACAAATTACCATTATACAAAAAAACTTGAAAGGCATTTAGCCAATCAAGGTTCAATTATTTTTTATATTTCAATGCTTCTTCTAATATATTCTTTTCATGTTCTAACATACCACTGACTATAACGCCACAAACCATTTTATTTATGTCTAAAGCAAATCCCACATTATCATTTTGTATAATTGACACAGTATCATTTTCCGAAAATGAAATTAATACCTTATCAATCCCTATATATACATTCAATTTATTATTTTCATCTATATACGTCTCATCGTCATATTCTTCAACTTGGAAATTAGGTATACCTTTAATCAAAGTTATATTTGTCATATCCAAGTTCGGATTCTCTACCTTGTATACGTTTTCACTCAAAGTTAGTGTAATAGAACGAATATTTCCTGTATATTTCCCTAGTCCTATTTCAATTAAAGATTTCTTGAAATCCCCAGTTCGCCAATATATCGTTGGTTCCGTTAAGATATTCCAAGTACCGAATTCTATATTAATCGGTGTATTAACATCATATTCAATATTCACAAACTTAATTTCTTTATATTCCGTTACTTTCAACATAATCATGTCTCCTTCTAAGGTCTATATACAGCGTGCTTTGTAGTTAGCTATATAATGTAATTCATTACTAATTCCATTTTTAAGCCAACTAGCCTAATTAAATTCGTAATTTTTTGTCTTGTTACCAGTAATAATGCTTTGTATGTTTAAAATGTCATCTCGATTAATTATCGTACATTTTTCATAAACAAAATATCATTATACAAATCCTTGTAGTAAAACCATCAAAAGTTTTTGAGTTTCTTTGTTTCAGTTATAATTTCTTTATATTTATCTATCTTAAATATCTTCTTCCCATGCTCCTTGTGCATCCAACAACCTTTGTGATAAAAACCCATAAAAGTTCTTTGCTGTGTAGTAGTCATCAAGTCCCCCAGGTCTATTCCAAGCTATTACTGGGCACTCATTATTCTCCATTTTGCTTGTATATAGGCAATAAACATATTCTCCAGCATTTTCGATAACTACTAAATCCTTTTCCAATCCTAAATCTCTATATCTCCTTGTGTTAACAACAACAGGAGCTCTACTTGACTTAGCCACTCCTGAAATATCAACTCCAAATAATCCACCAGAACCATAGGTAGTTAAAAACCACTTAAAACTTTCTGGTAATTCCACCCCTAGCTCATTTTGGACAAGATTGATTTGACTTTCATCTACTCCACCAGTAAAGTCATCTGATTCCTTATGTTCATTTATAAAATTTGTTAATTCCTCTTTATCCATACATGGTTCCTCCCTTTACAAGTCGCTTTCCTCGATTTCCTTAGCTCTCCATCTCCAATATTTACCCCTAAAGTTATCGTATTGCTTTTTTAATACAGGGTCATTTCTAAAGCTCCCACCATTCTCCACCAAACCATGCAAAATTTCATGATATTCATTATGTATACTTGCAGGAATTTCCACCATTGCCCCTGGCTCTCTTTGGATTAAATGATGAAGCTCTATAACTGTTCCATCTTTCCAAATTGGTGCTCTTCCTTTTTTCATTAACCTTGGTCGTTCCAGTATATTCTACATCCTTATAGTTTTTATATTCTTTACCCGTACCCTTACCAGTAACATTTTCAACTTTCTTAGGACTTATCCACTTCACAACTGGAGATTTCCTAACAAGTTTAATACCCGCGTTTCCCGCTTTTATCAACTTCCCAAAAGGGGTAAACGAGGCCACTGCCAGTCCCTTGGCCGCGAAGGAACCATCGGGATTCTTGATTGTATTTAATCCTATAGACTTTTTATATTTTTCATAAAAATTGAATTGTAAACAAAATAATAAAAGTTATAGTGTACGCCTAACCCGGCTTTATCAATGAGGCATATAAAGTTGAGACTGAACGTTTTAATACTCTACTCTTTCTTAATCATCACCTAAAATTCTATCATCTAGCTTTTCTCTGTCTTCAGCAATTTGTTCATACGAACTAATAAGGTTACTAATATAATCAATTTGAACCTCTCTATCATCTTGAAACAAATGTATTGGAGCCCCTTTACTTATTAAAGCTTCCATTGTTTTCTTAAAAACTTTTAATTCATCTGTATCAAAATAACCACATTCTAGTACTACTTTATTATCTTCTATTTTTTTTTAAATATCTTGAATACTTGCTCCATTATTCTGTCTGATAATAGATACATACTTTAATTTATTGGAATCATTATCAATTTTTAATTTCATCTTCACCATAAATTTTTACCTCCCTATACGTCTTTAATTGGTATTATAGGCTCACCCGGATTACTATTCCTCCAATTCCCACCATGCGATCCTTTTAAATGTTCATTAAAAGTTGCAGCGGTTGCTAATAAAAAATTAGCCCTTAATAATATTGTTTGATTTAATGTTGACATAACAAACATCATATAGGGCTTACTAGGTTATCTCTATCCAGATAATAATATTAGCTTTATTAGGCACTTTATAGCCCCCAAAAAAGAGAAACCTTGAAAGGCATATTAGCCAATCAAGGTTTTTCTTTAATTTCATTAAATTTCCACCTTGTTCTCAATTAAATACTTATATCCTAATTTTTCTTTAATTAAGGTTATAGCGTTTTCTACCTTCTTAAAAAATACGATCTTTTCATTTTCATTTGAAAATCCTTTGAACTCAAAGTTGATAGCATTGTCTTCAAATAGACTATCGTATATATTCTGTATCTCTAAAAGCATATTATCAATTTCGTATTCATCCTCAAGTTCTCCAACTAAATCATTATCAACTAATTCACCTTGTTCATTATATATCCACATTGGATAGCATTGATATTCCAGAAATATCTTAATAATGTTCATGGTTCTCGCCCTTTTTATTATGATAATGATTTTGGATTTGCCCCTAATGCTGAAGTTCTTTTGGTCTGTAATCCTCTGAAATACGAACGACTCCTTGGTTCATCATGATGTATTCGCCCGTATGAGGATCGATTGCGTAGTCATTCACAGGATTACTTACATGTTGTTCTTTTTCCATTGCGGCATAGAGTGCTTTCATTCTCTCGTCTTCAGACGTATTCGCCCCTACTAGATTGCCAAGTTCATCACCGGATCCTTTTCCGGCATTTACGCCGTCCACCCCAGCCGTCTGTGAACAATCCTTCGATATCAGAAATCCATGTTTCCATCGTCTTCAGATCATTCTCTATCGGGTGTGGACATTTACATTATAGCTTTTGAATTTCATGAAAAACTGTAAGAACGGCAGGTGGCACTCCGCATAAAATGCACGGATCGCATCCCCCCCCTTGTCCTTTCTGTCTTAAAATTTAGGTTTATTAGTTTATTATAAACATTTAATATAAAACCCTTCCACTCTTCTAATGCTGAATTTGAAACTTCCTCTGGGTTTTCTAACATTCGAAATCCATCTGCGTTATGAAACATTAGTAATCCTGTTCCTAAATCACAATACTCATTTTCAATGAGAGCTTTTGGAACAACAAACCCACTATTCCAGTTATAATTTGCTGCAAAAAAATGGAGTATTAGTGGATTGTCTACATTACCTAATTGACTGATTATATAATTTTTATCCGTATAATAAAGCAGTTCTTCCAGAAAAGCAACTTCTATGTTATCCATCGATTAAGTCTATTCTCCATACTTATAAGTGTTTTCTTACGCATAATTTGTAGTAGTAATAAAGTCAAAAGCATTAGTTGAAGTAATTTCATTTTTATACTCAAAGTTATATATAAGAATTACTGCATTGTATGATTTTTTCAAGTCTATACTTTTCTTAAATTGTGGGATGATAATTTCTTCATACGAACACCCAGCTAATAATGTGGAAATATCACTACTACTATTCTTATAGACCTCTTTTTCTATAGTATTCTCATCTGTTTCATCCATATCAATATTAAAATCGATAAAAAATTTGGAAGGTACAGACTCGCCATCCTCATCATACGTTAAATCTACATACTCTCCTATAGAGTCCTCTTCTTTAATATTACCTAACCAAAAAGAAACCCATCCTTGTTTTTCCATTATAGTATCCTCCTACTTAATCTAAGACCTTCTGGTAAAGACCAAACCACAACCTTAACTTAACATTATACAAAAAACCTTGAAAGGCATATTAGCCAATAAAGGTAGAATTATGTTTAGAATTTTAAAATGACATCTAAGGTTTTAAATGAAGATGGATCGTTTGCTTTGGAGGCATATAGGTGGGGACTCTCCAAATTTAACAAATTAAAGATTTCACCATTTTCGAATTCTATATTTTTTTTCAATTCTTCTATTACCCCCTTATAATCAACTTTGTCAAATATTTCATTGGGTAACGTAACTATTATATGAGAATATTTCAACCTATTAGTTCTACATATATATACGTTATAATCAAAAGCAGCTATTTCATAATCTTCTGGAAGACTATATATAGACACAGATGAAATTTCCTCACCTCTTTCCACCGATTCATAAAATTTCCTTTCCATTCTTTTTAGAGAAGAAATCTTGCTACTTTTAATTGACACCCCAGAAACGGCCATATAATTCGGTGCATAATTAATTGAATTGATAAACTCTACAATGTATTTATAAAAATTTAACCAGTTTTCAGAATCAAAGGAATCAATCTCACCATATAATACAATTGATGTTGTTAATCTCTCTTCCATCACTGACCCTCATCTCTTATTACTTTTTTGGTGGTAAAATGAATATGTTTCCAGCTCTATCTTTCAACTAACTTTTTATTCCTGGATGACTTAAATACAATCACGAATCGAGATGCCTCCTTCGCAAGCATTGTTTTTCCACACAAACTTTTGGATTCAAAAACTTTGTTACCCGAAATTTAATCCATGTACTCCTCAGCAATTTGTATACCTCTCTTTAAATTTAAGTCTGGGTATCTTTGATCTAGGCAGTATAGTAATTCAATATACTTTTTACTTTGCAAATTATATGCCACTTCTTCAAAAATCTCACTTAAAAATGAAAGTTCTGTTTTTGTACAAATCTGTAAGAAATTAAAAGTCAAGTTTTCATCTTCACTAAGTAAGACAATTAGCTCTTCCCACTTTTGCTCAATTCTTGGGTCATTATCATCTAGTAATGCTCGTGCACCTAAGACTGCTCTTACTTTTTCCTCAAACATTGTTAATACCTCCCTTTAAAACTACGGTTGTAACATATTATCTGGAAAAATAGTTCCTATCTCTCCATTTGTTTTGATTACACCTACCCTAACACCATTGTAATCACCGAATACTGGTACACCATCAGCCATATTCTTGTGTTCAGGTATATTCTTGTGTTCAGGTATATTCGTTACATATTCTCCAGCTTTCCTTATATCTTCCTTAGACCAATTTCCAGGAAACCATGCTTGACCAGTACCTATTCGCTTTCCTTTAGACTTACGGTCTGGTACATTGCCAACTTTCACCCCGTTAGGATAACTTTTTTCAATATTGTACTCGATGCCATCCTGTTTAAGAAACTCTATATTATCTTGACCATGACCACCACCACTCATTTTAGAAATTTTTCCTGTTTTAGGATTTCTAGTAAAGTCATCTACATTTGCATGGTTCAGGGATTTTTCACTCACTTGTATTTTTAGTGTTACATTTTTACCCGTACCCTTACCAGTAACATTTTCAACTTTCTTAGGACTTATCCACTTCACAACTGGATTTTTCCTAACAAGTTTGATGCCCGCATTACCCGCTTTTATCACCTTCCCAAAAGGGGTAAACGAGGCCAGTGCCAGTCCCTTGGCCGCGAAGGAACCATCGGGATTCTTGATTGTATTTAAGTCATCCAGGATTAAGAAGTTTGCCACGCCCAACCCGGCTTTATCAATGAGGCTCAGTTCTTTTGGTCCGTAATCCTTTGAAACTCGGACGACTCCTTGATTCATCATGATATATTTGCCCGTATGCGGATCGATTGCGTAGTCATTCACTGGATTACCTACATGTTGTTCTTTTTCCATTGCGGCATAGAGTGCTTGCATTCTCTCGTCATCAGGCGTATTCGCCCCTACTAGGTTTCCAATATTTTCCACAGATTCTTGCCCAGCATAAAAAAGGTACCTTGTACTAACACAATTTGGAATTGTGTCAGAATCAGGAACCTTAAATTCAAATAGCATAAATTTGTAATTTTTGTAGTAACAGTATGACACCTTTTATATGTGTGACAACTACTATGTTAAAACTTACGAGTTCGTTAATTTAATATACATTCCACGTGTTTATATTCATCACCCAGTAAAATGTCATCTCGCCTAAGCTCGTACTTCGTTTTCTTCTATAATTGCACACGATACTCTATGATGGTACAACCATCATAGAGTATGTACTTTTTTAACAGCCTATTCTCTTTCTTACCACTGCAAACATACTTTATTCGTATTAATCTACATATTCTGCCGTACCAATAAAGTCCAAATTATAGGTATTATTATCTACTAAGTTAACAATTTTACCCTCTTTATTATAATCATAATTATAAATTAAAATGATAGTATTGTATTTAGACTTTAACTTAATGTTATTGTACTGTTGTATTAATTGATTATCATACGAAAAATCTACTAATAGCTTTTCTATGTCATCTTCAGCGTCAGGAATCCAATCTTTTTCAACTAAGTCCCTATCATAATAACCTAATTTAAAATCTTTCTCAAAACTAGAGGGAATACTATCTCCATCTTCATTATATTTTATTTTAGTGTACGTTTCGAGTTCATCAAAATCACTAAAGCATCCTAACCATAAAGAAACATCATTTTTCATTTTTTACCTCCTCAAACCTTCTGGTAAATCCATAATGCCGTTTTTCATTCTATTTCCAGCCCACTCATTAAGCCCTTTAACAAAACTTTCATAGTCAGAAGCAGAATCAATAATCTTTAGCATTTCATTATGTGCTTTTGTCGAACCTCTGCTTCTATGACGACCAGGTGGATTTACAAATTCAACATCTTTGGTCAAAGACCTCATTTCTTTAATGTCATCCATACTAATTTTCCACTGCTTAAATTTAGGAGTTCTTGCTACAAGATGCCACTCATGGCATTCTATAAGAAATTTTTTGAAAGTAAATCCAGCTTAATCTTATTATAATTACTCGTATCCGGTATAAAGGGATCGACCACAGGTACCTTAAATTCAGTTCAATTTGAAAAAATCTTGACTGAGCGGTTAATATTCGTTCAATCAAGATTTTTTAATTATTGTTCGTTATCGTTTTCATTCTCTTTTTCTTCAATTGATTGTAAATACTTCCTCAAGAATTCTTGGTCGTCTTCATCCTCAGGTAAACGCCCTAGGTACTTATACTTCCAAATAATTCGCCTTTCATAATCATCTGCTTCCGATAAATCCTCGTAGTCATAGTCAATCTTTAATTTACCTTCACCGTTAAAAATAAATGTGAGATTTGTCCAAGGTTCCTGGTTATTATTTTTAAATTCATACCAAAGTTTTTCTAAAACATCTAGTAGTTTATAACACAAATCATCATAGACCTCTTCCCCTATATCAAAAAGCTGCGGGATATTATGGCTATGAATTGGAGTATCGTCGTTTTCTGGATAATAAAAGAAGAATGCTTTACGTACATCTTCGTTTATTTCACCATATACAAATACTTTTGACCACTCTTCTGGGATCGTTTCGACCACTGTTTGAGCAATATCTTGGTAAATACTACTCAACTTATTTTCATCCATCATTATTTACCTCCTGGTTTATTTTTCAAGTCTGCAAACTCCCAGTCTTTATTCCCAATCTTATACCCTATTTTAAAACTATGAAGCCAACTTTATTCCTCCTCTGATGGATAGCACAGACGTACAGACTCTACTGTTTTATCATGTGCCATATTTCTACCCACTTTACCTCCCCTGTTTATACGTTTTTACCCATGCAAAAACACCATCGATAAATGTACTTTTAAAAAACTCAACATTTATCAATGGTGTTTTATGTCACCTCAGTAATTCAGCATAGTCCAAGCCTTATCCTTCCAAACCAACATTTTTTCTGTTTACATCAAGCACATCTGAAATACCAAACTCATCGAATTTCCCCATTAAAAAGTCATGCTCATTGTTTAAAGCGATCTCTCTTTCTTCTCCATAAATAGGGAGTATCGTATAAAAATTAATTATTCTATTTTCCGGATCTAAAATACTGCCCATATCTTCAGATTCACTTGCCAAAATACCTGATAACGCTGTAGTGGCTGCAAATGGCATTGGCGGTTCCCCATTCGGAAGAATAACCCCTTCACCTAACCAACCATCATATTTATGCGGAATGTGCGCAACCATTCTCAGCCACTTCAAAGGCCAATAATGATCTTTATTCTTCATTTCCTCTTTACTGATTGGCGAATTTGCAGGTAATTTCAGGACTAATTCGGCGTATTTAAATTCCTCACTGCCTTCTGAATCATCCATTGCAACATCACTCATCCCAGTTGTCACAAGAGTTATATATTCATGTTCTTTCGATGGCAGTATCACTTGAACATTAACCGCTACCTCACTGCCAGGGATGATTTCACTGATTGTGTGATCAATAGGGCCAAACTGTTCAGTTATATAATCTAAAATCTCCGTTGTTTCATATTGCCTAGTATCCTTATATTCTTCTTTTTTATCGGGATCCAATAAATCAGCAATTGCCTTTTGTCCACGTTCATGCGCAAATGCTAATGCACCCATATTTTTCATAGATTCTCCTGTGTACTTCACATGAATGTCAATTCCATTTTCAATCAGAAGTTTTACAATATCTATATGTCCACCCAGAATTGAAGAAAATAAAGGATTCCTTTCTGGTTCGCTCACATCCAATTCAGCTCCACAGGACAATAAATATCTAACAATTTCAATGTGTCCATCTGAAGCCGCTTCATTAATTGCTCCACCACCAAGTATAGCACCGCGCCTATTTAGGTCAGCACCTAACTCTATAAGTTTCTCGACTATTTCAAGCTTTCCATGTTTGGCTGCTACATTAAGAAAAGTTCCAAATGTTGTCACTAAATTCAAGAGTTCCATATCTGAACCAATTAACTCGACTACTCGTTCGACATTATTTTGCTTGATAGCTGTACGTATTTCTTTAGCTAGTTGTATAATTTCCATATTCCCACTATCTCCTTTGAGTGGCTATACGACCTAATCGTTCAAGTATTTGAACGACATCATCCCGGTCACCGCCACTATCTTCCACTTCTTTAATCTTATCTACAACATTTCAAAGTGCCGTAATATCATGTTGACCTTTTATATTTGGTGCCCAAGTCAAATTTCCAAGGCCGTAAATTGGGTCTATATCATATTATCTTAATATTTCTTGTCCTTCCTTAACAAGCTCTTGTTGAGCTTTTCCATTACCTCTATTACACACGATGACTTACATGTTGTTCTTTTTCCATTGCGGCATAGAGTGCTTTCATTCTCTCGTCTTCAGGCGTATTCGCCCCTACTAGATTGCCAAGTTCATCACCGGATTTTTGTCCGGCATTTACGCCGTCCACCCCAGCCGTCCGTTGTGCTAAATCAGTCTGAAGTGTATTTTCCGACGATAATGCTGCCCATCTTTCCATTGGGAAATCGATAGCTGTCACGCTGTCCGTGAACAATCCTTCGATATCTAAAATCCATGTTGCCATTGTTTCCAAGTCATTCTCTATTAAAAAGGTACCTGGTACTAACACAATTTGGAATTGTATCAGAACTAGGTACCTTAAATTCATATTAACCCCTACAAACATGATTGTTAATCTTTATTAACTAAATAAATGACAGTCAAATGATGCTAAATATAATTACTGAATTGCTGATTTTGCAAGCAAAAGTTAAGACTTTAAGTTTCACCTTTTAAATTTGAGATTTAAAATCAATTCCTGAATATTTTCAGTAATAATATCGAAAGTACCTCTCTGAAAATCTTCTAAATAAACTTTTCCACATTTATTCTTAACTACCACTAACAATCCATTACCCTCAAGTCCTATAGGTATGTTTTCTAATCTGTTCCCATGATTTTTCTTATACCCTTTTAATACCTCTTGAAATGAACTTAATTCAATACTCGGTAAGACAGGCTCTAATTTTATATAATGATTGTTGATAAAACCGTCTAATTCTGCGAACCAATATGAATTAAAATACTCAATTATCGTCTCATGAAACTCAATTCCAAATTCCTCTTTTAATTGCTTGAAATCATGTAAATCTTTTTTATCTACAGGTTTCCATGAAACATATTCATCTTCATCAATTTCCCCTTCAAAGATTATTGAATTATTGGTTTCATCAATTACTGGAGTTTTAAATAGAAAATCTAAACCCCCATCCGCTAAGTCTCTTCTTAATCTAAAATATTGTTGCATCGCTTCTTTAGTAGACAAATATATCCTCCTTCACTTTTTTAAGAATTTTTCAAGTAATATAGCATAATCATTATCATTTCCCCAAACTCCAGCAGCTTTTTCGGCATTATGAATACCGCCTGTACCTGGATGTAATTTTGAAGGCACTGCAACTGCTTGACCTCCACCACCAACATGATGGTGAATTAACGTATCATTATACAACTCTTTTATATCATATTGAGGAAAGTACTCTCTAAATTTCTTATCATTAATAGGAGAAAATCCCAGTTCTATTTTTTGTTTGTTTATTTTACTAATGCTTTCAAAATTTTTATTCATTATTTCTTTCCAATAAAAATCTTTATTACGCAGCCAGCCCTCGGCATTTGTACCTTGTTTCCCCTTCCCAACATAAGGCATTTCAATTATAAGATTTGAATCGGCAAAGTATTTTTTCTCTAATTTACTCAAATCCCCATTCCTGTATGTTCTTATTGGATGATCAGCATTACCTGTAACCTTTTCAACTTTCTTTGGATTAGCTGTTTTCACAACTATAGTTTTCCTCACAAGTTTGATGCCCGCATTACCCGCTTTTATCGCCTTCCCAAAAGGGGTAAACGAGGCTATTGCCAATCCCTTGGCCGCGAAGGAACCATCGGGATTCTTGATTGTATTTAAGTCATCCAGGATTAAAAAGTTAGCTACTCCCAACCCGGCTTTTTCAACGAGGCTCAATTCTTTTGGTCCGTAATCCTTTGAAACTCGGACGAGCCCTTGGTTCATCATGATATTTTCGCCCGTATGCCGATCGATTGCATAGTCATTCACAGGATTACCTACATGTTCTTCCTTTGCTAGTGCGGCATAGAGTGCTTTCAATTGCTCATCTTCAGAAGTATTTGCCGCTACTAGACTGCCTGGTTCATCACCGGATCCTTGTCCGCCATTTACGCCGTCCATCCCAGCTGTCCGTTGCGCTAAATCTGTCTGAAGTGTATTTTCCGCCGATAAAGCTGCCCATTTACCCATTCGGATGTCTATTGCTGTCACACCGTCAGTGAACATTCCTTCGATATCAGAAATCCATGTTTCCATCGTCTTCAGGTCACTCTCTACTGCTATTAATGCCCTCGTCTGGTTCGCATCAAATTCATACAAATCGGCAATCGTTTGATCCCGTTTCCTCCGTGCATCTCGAACCCCATCCTGCACATCACTATCATTCAAATGTGGAAGGGCAACGATATCCGCGACTTGATTCATAATGTCGTTGGCTTCGTCGGTGAGACTGCTTGTCAGTTGGGCTATTTCAGTAAGTCCTTCTTCAACTTTTCCTTCAAGAAACGTTTGACGGATGAACCCGTTTGCATAGGGTTCAAGTGCATCAAGTGCGGAATCTATTTCTCCGCTTAACCTGTCTAACATAGTAATGTTGCGCTGAAGCGTAGTCCTGTACATGGACAGGTCTTTCGCGAAGGTAGAAGTGTAATTCGACAGCTCGCCTACTTGTCCTTCCGACAGGCCGAACCAAAGTTTTGTTAAATTTACATACACCCTATTCTTGTTGTTTACCGACAATCCAAAGATAAAGAAGGTTTGTCAGTTTAACATCATGAACTTTTGCTTCAAAATTAACTTATTACAACCATAAATCTTGGGATTAAGAAAAAACCTTGAAAGGTTATAGGCCAATCAAGGTAGAATTATGTTTAGAATTTTAAAATGACATCTAAGGTTTTAATTCAAATAACATCAATCTTTTAAAGTATTTCTTCACGATTTTAGTCAATTATTGATAAAAAATACTCATTAAAATTCTAGAATTCTCTATTTATTCCTCTGCAACAAACTGTATTTCCAGAATATTTTAACTCAAAAAATATAGTTAGTTTAATGTAACTTATTTCATATCTTTTTTAGAAGCATTTTTTAGAAGCGCATTTAATTTATCACCTAAATTTAAATTTACGTTATCGAGAGTGTTTTTATTTACTTTTATACTTTTAAAGTTTTTTATAAAACTTTTAAAAGAGTCGGAAACCAAGAAAACATTTTCTCCATCCATTTCGTGAAACCAAATATATATTTTATTTTGTTTATCATTTGACTTTCCGATGCAAATTAAATCTCCGCCTGGTAAATCTGCAATAGGAAATAAATCAGTTGGTAATATATCTTTATAAAAGTTTGCTTTGTAATCTATTTTATTCTCATCATTATATAATCCATAAATAGAGTCTATCTCAAATTGAGTTTGCTTAATTTTTTTAGGCAATTCTATTGAAGGTATAAAACGATAATCTTCTTTAATATAATCATTACCATAATGTTGCAGATAAAATGCATAATCTTGAGGTAACTTTAACTGATAATTTTCTTCAAGTTTTTTTATTTCATCTTCATCCCAAATTTCATCTATCTCTTTTATATCAAGGTCAATTACTTCCTCTAGTTTCTCTTTTAATTGTTCCATTTTTAATATCCTCCTCTTAAATCAGATGCAGAACCAATATGCGGAACATTTCCATGCAAATCAGTTGGTATTAACTCTATTTCTGTACTCGACTTATGATGTGGTGTAACACCCGCCTGTTTTAATAATTTCTTAGCAGCGTTTTTTGAAGGTAAATTATACTGTTGTTGTATTTTTTCGTATACTAACGAAAAATCATCAGACGTACCAGTTAACTTTCCTTTTTCAAGTGTTATATTACCCCCTGACCAAGGTGTGAAGTTAGGTCTATTTTTTGCAAATTCTACCCCTTCACCATTTGTTATATTTTTAACTTCTGGCTTATCAGAATACCATTTTCCATTACCCGGTTCACCATCCCAATGACCATTACTTCTTGGTAACCTTGTCCTAGGATTATCCTTACCCTTACCCTTACCAGTAACATTTTCAACTTTCTTTGGATTAGCTGTTTTCACAACTGGATTTTTCCTAACAAGTTTAATGCCCTTGTTACCCGCTTTTATCGCCTTCCCAAAAGGAGTAAACGAGGCCACAGCCAGTCCCTTGGACGCGAAGGATGCATCGGGATTCGTGACTGTATTTAAGTCATCCAGGATTAAGAAGTTCGCCACGCCCAACCCGGCTTTATCAATGAGGCTCAGTTCTTTTGGTCCGTAATCCTTTGAAACTCGGACGACTCCTTGATTCATCATGATGTATTCGCCCGTATGCCGATCGATTGCATAGTCATTCACAGGATTACCTACATGTTCTTCCTTTGCTAGTGCGGCATAGAGTGCTTTCAACTGCTCATCTTCAGAAGTATTTGCCCCTACTAGATTGCCAGGTTCATCACCAGATCCTAGTCCGGCGTTTACGCCGTCCATCCCAGCCGTCCGTTGTGCTAAATCGGTCTGAAGTGTATTTTTCGCTGATAATACTGCCCATTTATCCATCGGGAAGTTTATGGTCGTCGTGCCGCCCGTGAACAATCCTTCGATATCAGAAATCCATGTTTCCATCGTCTTCAGGTCACTCTCTACTGCTATTAATGCCCTCGTCTGGTTCGCATCAAATTCATACAAATCGGCAATCGTTTGATCCCGTTTCCTCCGTGCATCTCGAACCCCATCCTGCACATCACTATCATTCAAATGTGGAAGGGCAACGATATCCGCGACTTGATTCATAATGTCGTTGGCTTCGTCGGTGAGACTGCTTGTCAGTCTAGAAATTACCGTAAGTCCTTCTTCAACTTCTCCTTCAAGAAACGTTTGACGGATGAACCCGTTCGCATCCGGCTCCAGTACATCGAGTGCGGAATCCATTTGGGTGAGGACATTTACGTAATTGCTTTTGAACGTCATGAAAAACTGTAAGAACGGCAGGTGACATTCTGCATAAAACGCTCGGATTGCATCTCCACCTTGTCCTTTCAATGAATCTTCCATGGCAACGATTCCTTCGACTGCGGTCTCGATTGCTTTCATTTCATTTTCCAAACGATTTAGCATGGTATTATTCCGCCGCAAGCCATCGTGGAAAGGGCTAGCATCTAGTACTTTCAATATAACATCCCCTGCTTCGGTCCGGATAATGCACTATGCAAGACGGATGCTATTTTCCCGCTCGTCTCACCCATGAATTCAACGGAACTGGTAGCTGTTTTACTGCTCACTTCACTTAATTGGTTTTCAACCTCTGTATAGACCATCTTCACTTCAGTCGACATGGTAGTCCCCCTTCCCTTACGCACTTTTTTGCCGCTTCCTTAGCAAATAGACGCTCGATAGTCTGTTGGAAAGCCTGTTTGATTTTTTATTACAACCATCAGAAGGACCTTAAAAAACAGCATTATTCATTACTATTATAAATAGCATTCCAATCCTCATTTTGTCAAATATATCCAACAATGCGGAGTATTCATGCGAGACTATTAGCCCTATGTCCATTGTAGTGTTTGTATAATTAGCGCATTATTACATCTAATTCTTCCACCTCATTCTATGATGTTACTTCTTATGTAGCAGAAAATCCGATAAAGAATTATCATTTCATGGCTAAAGATTCATCTTTAGATGAATTCAAGAAAGGAGCACCTATACGCCGAGTCATACCTATGAAAACGGGGAAAAGAAGCCTTCGATTCATATGATTGATAGTGGCGTTTAGCACCTTTTCATAGTGAAATCCTTCAAATTCGCTTCGGTGCTTTGTAGATATATTAATGACAAGGGTTGAATATGGCGATTAAACTAATACTGGTAACTTTCCTGGGTCAACTGGAACGTGATTGAAAGGAATCTTTACTTCAACTTGTATAGCACAAAAAGGAGCTGGCAACCGATATGGTTTTAGCTCCTTTATATATATCCCCTTATATCGTCTTGCAGTTTTTTATTTCTTCCGTCTGTTTAAGAAAGCTTTTGTTCGTCTTTCTAATCATGTCATAGAGTACAAGCGTAATTGCAATAATAAAATGATAAAAAACGAGTCTATATCTATACCTTCTTTATATTGGATGATAACTTTCATTAAAACGATGACTTCTTCTTATTTTACAAACTATACTCAGTCAACTCCAGGGGCGCCCCGCAAATCATGATGATTCAATTGTTTCGTTATTCTTTTGGCATCTAATTATTTACTCAAAAAACGGACTACATGATTAAGAGATTAAAATCGGGGTATATCAAAGACATGCTTCACTTATACAAATAGACAAAATACTTGGAGGAGATTATAATGGCTTTGAAACTAACAGGAGACAAGAAATGGTTGAAACTTGGTGCAGCAACAATCCTATCGGTCGGGATGCTTGCAGCCTGCGGAGACGGTGAAGACGATGATGTCAATGTGGATGTTGATGAACCTGTAGAAGATGTCAATCCTAGTGACGATACCGATACAGATGTCGATGTAGATACCGACGACGGTACGGATACGGATGTGGACGTAGATGATGGTACGGATACGGACCTAGACACTGACGATGGCACGGATACAGATGCGGACCTAGATACTAATGATGGCACGGAGGATGATGGCACCGAAGGTTAATTAGAAAAATTGCTAAAGCGCTAGGCTTACAAAAAGGACTGAATGGCACATTGGCCATCCAGTCCTTTTTGGTGCTCAGAATATAATTTTCAAATGAACATCCCAGCGATTGCAGCACTTAATAACGAAGCTAACATGCCTGCTGCGACTGCACGGACACCAAGTTTAGCAATGTCCGGGCGACGACTTGGTGCTAGAGAACCCAATCCGCCAATAAGAATGGCCAGCGAGCTTAAATTCGCAAAGCCACACAGCGCAAAACTTACAACAATAACTGTTTTAGGACTGAGAGAAGGTATTTCAGGTGCAAATGACGCATAAGCGACAAACTCGTTCAACACTAGTTTTTGGCCGATGAATCCTCCTGCAGTAACCGCTTCCGACCATGGAACGCCGATTGCAAACGCGAGCGGTGCAAACAAAATGCCTAGAATCCCCTCAACCGTCAACGACTCAAAACCAACCAGTTTACCGAGCCCGCCCAGCATTCCATTCATTAAAGCGATAAGCGCGATGAACGCCAGTAGCATTGCACCGACATTCAAGGCAAGTTTTAATCCATCCCCTGCCCCGCGTGCCGCTGCATCGATGACGTTCACCGATTCCTGATCTTTTTCCATGTCAAAGGTTGTAACTTCCGGGCTTTCCGTTTCCGGGAAAAAGATTTTCGCCATTACCAACCCTGCCGGTGCAGCCATGAAACTTGCCGCTATCAAATACTCAAGAGGAACACCCAATAGTGCGTACCCTGCAAGAACAGAACCGGCAACAGACGCAAGTCCGCCCGTCATGACTGCAAAAAGCTCTGACTTCGTCATATTTGCCAAAAACGGTCGAATGACAAGTGGAGCTTCCGTCTGACCAACGAATATATTCGCGGCCGCTGACACCGATTCCGCCTTACTCGTGCCAAGTAGTTTCGATAATCCGCCTCCGATCAGTTTAATGATCATCTGCATAATTCCGAGATAATACAACACGGAGATTAGGGATGAAAAGAAAATGATGACCGTCAACACTTGGAAAGCAAAAACGAAACCGAATCCTTCAACATCCGCCGCCGGACCAAAAAGAAACGCAACCCCTTCACCAGCATAGTTAATGACATTTTGCACGAGGTCGGAAAACGCTACCAAGCCCGCTCTACCCGCTTCCCACTTCAGGACGATGAATGCAAACGTCACTTGTATGATTAAACCAACGACGATAGTGCGGTAATTAATCGATTTCTTTCCGTTAGAAAAAAGAAATGCAATTCCTAACACAACCACTATCCCTAAAAGTCCCCACAATAAATTCAACAGCTACACCTCTATAATGGCAATTTCCCATTTGTAATTTTGTTAAAAATACATCTATTCACACTAGGTAACACCTAACAATCTCGTCAGACGTCGGACAACTCAATGATTTTATCAAACGAAATGACATAAGTAAATGAATTGTACGAAAAACAGGAATAACTATGTTTTCATAATGATTCAACGGTTAGTATTCCACTTTTTTTTGATATTACTCATCTTTATTTTGACGATTTTCTTATGTATCTGCGCATGAAAATATTTCAACAGTAAAAGGCATACAACCGTTGATTTAGTGGGTTCGGTTGATGGGGGAAAACGCTATTGACTGTTTAAACATCATATTAATCGATGTTTAAACAGCAAATTCACAATATAAATGGCAAATAAAAACGCCCAGAAATGTTGTGCACCCCAAAAGTTAGAGTCAAAATCTAACTTTTGG